>SKKZ01000124.1 GCA_007123455.1 Coriobacteriia bacterium
GAGTCCGCGCCCGGCACGGAACTCCTCCCAGCCGCTGCGGACCTCGGCGGCCTCCTGTTCGGCCCGACCGGCGGCGAGTGCGGCTTCTTCGGCGCGGCGGGAGAGATCGGTGGCGCGCTCGGCCAGGTGTCCCGTGTCGGGCGCGGGCGCGACGGCGTGCATCCGTGCGCGAACCACCATCCACGCGGCGAATATGGCGAGTACGACGCCTGCACCGGCGACGAGCCACTGTGCGAGAAACGCTCCGAGAGCCGCGATCGCGACCCCGGCGACCGCGACCACGATCCACGCCGGGACATCCGGTGAGGGGGTAGGGCCTGCCGATGCGGTCACGGGTGCGCCGGCCTCGCGTGCGGCGACCGCTGCCTCATCCGCGAGCTTGTCGCGCTCCGCGGCGGCGTGGCGCGCGCTCTGCTCGGCGGTGAGAAGGGAATCGCGCCACCGTTCCACCCCTGCGCGCGTCTCGGGTGTGACGTCGACGGCGGCAGCGGAGGCCTCGTCCAGTCCGGCCTCGGCGATGCGCGCCGCCGCGTCGGATGCCCGCGATCCGACTCCCGCTTCGAGTTCGCGCACGTCCTCGAGGCTCTTGCGGAATGCCGAGAGCTCCTCGGCAAGCGACTCGATGTCGGCCGATGCCTCGAGCACCCGCTCGTCGACGGTGACGGCCGCGGCGGCCTCGGCGGCCTCCCGTGACGTGCGCCTCAAGGTGACCAGCTGTTCTTCGGCGTCGCGCACGGTCTCCTCGAACCCGGAGAGCACGCGGGCGTCCTCGAACAGCATGCGATGGCGTGCCGCGCTCTCGTCACGTTGGCGACGGGCGTCTTCGAGCTGTGTCGCCAGTTCTTGGAGGTGCACTCTATCAGCGGCGAGGCGCTCCGCATCGTGCTCGAGCTCCAGGATCCGCGATCGAAGGTCCCGCCCCTCGGCGAGCAGCGCGTTGATGACAGGCTTGGAACCGCGCGGCCGGTAGAGCGCGTCGGCGTCGGCCTCGATCGCAGTGCGGACCTCCTGCGGGCTCACGCTCAGCCCGGCGCCCGCGGCATAGAGACGGGCGATGATGTCGTCGTCGGTGCCGCGCAGCCGCTCTATCGCGGCCATCTCGGCCAGCCCGAAGCCGAACACGACTTTGAACGCCTGCTCGCTCACCCCGCTCGTGAGCTCGTCGATGAGCCCGGGCCGCCCGGGGCCGCGTACCGCGCGCACGCTCGACGGTCCGCCCTTCGGGCCCGCGGTCCGCCCGACCACCCACTCTCCTTCGGCCGACTCGAAGACGAGCCGTCCCTCGCGCGTGCCGGCGTCGCTCAGGTACGGGCGCTCCGAGACGCTCTTCTCCGTCGGGAACCCGTAGAGCAGGTAGCGCACGAGCGCGGTGAAGCTGCTCTTGCCGGCCTCGTTGGGGCCGAGCACCACGGTGAGACCGTCGCCGAACGGGCCGAGGGAGACGTCCTGCAGGCGTCCGAAGCGGGTCGCTTCGATCCTCTTGAGACGCATCAGCGCTCACCCTCTCCCGTCAGCAACCGGTCGAGGCAGAGGTCGCGCGCGCGCTGGAGCACGGACTCCGGGTCGAGGTCGAGATCGACTCCGCGCGCCGCGCCGCGCACCGGGTCGAGGACCTCGGCGAGCATCGCGTCGGCTTCCCCGGCCCCGATCTCGTCGGCAAGCCGTGTGAGGTCGCTGGCGAAGTCGGCGCCGGCGCGCACACGGTCCAGATCGATCGCGGGTCGCGTCAGGTCGCGCACACGGTCGAGCCACAACCACGGCTCGGCACCGAGCTGCTCGACGCGCACCTCGGCCACCAGCTCCTCGAAGGCCGCTTTCGACGCGAGCGCGGCGTGCACCTCGCTGCGCCCCAGCAGGTCGACTCGCAGGAGCACCGGTCGGTCACCCGCCTGATCGCGGGCGCCCTCGCAGCACGAGCCGAGGGCGGCGAGCACGTCATCGAGGGTCGATGCGCCGGTCAGGTCGAGGGTTTGCCGGTCCCACGCGATGGGTGCGGTCTCGACGAACTCGGTGGTGATACCGGCAGAGCCGATCGTCGCCACGATACAGCCGTGGCCTCCGGCTTCGTTGGGGTCGAGCCCCTGCGGGCTTCCCGGGTAGACGACCGGCGGCTCGGAACTCAACTCCTGGTGTTGGTGGATGTGGCCGAGCGCCCAGTAGTCCATCCCCGATGCGAGCAGATCATCGAGGGAGCATGGTGCGTACGGCTCGTACTGCTGGTTGCCGCCGACGTTGGCGTGCAGAACGCCGATGGCGAGAGGGTCGGCGGCGTCCTTGCGAAACTCGCGTGCGAGGTTGGCGGTCTCCCGGGCACGGCCGAAGCTGCGTCCGTAGAGCACGCAGCGCGGGTCGTCCGCTGACGGGAACGCCACGCGCTCGACGGCAGTGGCTGAGAAGACGTGCACGTTGCCGGGCATCTCGAGCGAGTGCAAACCCGCGCCCACCGGATCGTGGTTGCCTCCGGCGAGGAAGACGTGCGCGCCCGCCCCGGCGAGACGCTCCGCCGCGGCGCGGAACCTGCTCTGCGCCCGGAACGAGCGCTCGGCGGTGTTGTAGGCGTCACCCGCCACGATCAGGAACGCGGCCCCGCGCTCCAGGCACACGTCCACGATGCGGTCGAATGCGGTGAACGTGGCCTCGACGCACGCGTCACGAACACGCGGGTCAGCGGCGTCGACCCTGCGGAAGGGCGCGTCGAGATGCAGGTCTGCAGCGTGCACGAACGTGAGGCGCTCGGCCATCGGTCCCCCTCGGCATCTGTGTCGTCACCATCTTAGACGGAGGCTCTGACATCCGACACCCGTGGGGCGAAGCGATATCAGCGGACGACTCCCGCACGGCCGAGTGCCCGTGCCACGCCGAGTGCGACGACGGCCTTGAGTGCGTCGATGGCCACGAAGGGAGCCACACCGGCAGCGAACGCGGGCCAGACACCCATCCCGGTCACGGCGGCGAGCTGGGCCCAACCGATGAGATAGATGACGGCCACGCCGAGCAGGAGCGCGACGGCATCTACCAGGGTGGCGAATCGAGGAGTCACGGCGATTCTTCGCACCGACGCCACGACGACCGCGGCCAGCACGAAGCCCCACAGGTAGCCGCCGGTCGGACCGGC
>SKKZ01000252.1 GCA_007123455.1 Coriobacteriia bacterium
AACAGCATCGACGGCCTCCTCTCCTCGCTTGCGCGAATCGGTCAGCGTGAACGCTCGGGCGGGGCCGCGGTGTGCTCACCGAGCACACCAGGCCCGAGTTGCTCTCCGATCCGGGCGGCGGCCTCCTCGACGAACGGGCGGAAGTCCTCCACGAGCGTCGATCGCTCGACCCGCCCGGCATGCGTGGAGCAGTTCACCGCCGCGACCACCTTGCCGTCGGCGTTGCGCACCGGCGCTCCGAGCGAGCGCAAGCCGACCTCGAACTCCTGATCCACGAGCGCCCAGCCTTGCTCGCGGATACGGGCGAGCTCGCGTCGGAGCTCATCCTCGTCGGTGATCGTGTACTGCGTGAGCGGGCGCAGCTCGGCTTGCCCGAGATAGGCCTCCAGGCGCGCCTCGGGCAGATGCGCGAGGAGCACCCGTCCCAGCGAGCTCGCGTACGCGGGCAGTCGGGTCCCGACCGTCATCGTCACGCGCATGACCCACCGGGTCGGCACGCCGGCGAGGTAGACGACGTCGGTGCCGTCGAGTGCGCCCATGGAGCACGATTCGCTCGTCTTCTCCGCGACCCGCTCGAGATGGGGTTGGGCAATGCGGCTGAGCTGCACCCCCGACAGGTAGCTATAGGCGAACGTGAGCACCCTTGGTGTGAGGTGGAAGCGGCTCCCGTCATGGGCGACGTATCCCAACTGCTCGAGTGTGAGCAGCAATCGCCGGACCGTGGGACGCGAGAACCCCGTGATCTCCGCGGCCTCGCTCACTGTGAGCGCTTCGCGTTCGGAGAACGCCTGGAGCACCTCCAGCCCGCGGCCCAGGGATTGCACGAAGTCACGTGAAACAGACATAACCCTCACCGTCTGGCTTCTGTCCGAACCCTATTGACGCCTGCCGAGCGAGGCCTCATGCTGTACGCAATGCGGTGCTGTTGACCGCATAGCGTACAACCGAAGGACCGGTAGGGCAAGCGCGGCGACCCACGCCGTCGCCGCGGACTCCGGCAGTAGGGGACGATGGCGTTGGATCCACGAGAGCTACGCAACTGCCTCGGCCGCTTCGCTACAGGGGTCACCGTCGTGACGTGCCACGGTCGCGAGGCCACCGCCCACGGCATGACGGTGAACGCCTTCACCTCGGTGTCGCTGGACCCCCCGCTCGTCCTGGTGTCGATCGATCGGCGCACCAAGGGCAGCGAGTTGCTCGACGAAGCGCCGTTCACCGTGAACGTCCTGCACGAGGGCCAGCGCGACGTCGCGCTGCACTTCGCGGGAAGGCCTCAGGTCAACCTCGAGCTCGCGTGGGAGGAGGGCAAGCTCGCGCCGCGGCTTGTGGGATGTCTCGCCTATATCGAGTGCGAGCCCTGGGCCGCGTACGACGGCGGGGATCACGTCCTGTTCCTGGGACGGGTGCACTCCTTCGGCTTCGGGGAGACCGCTCCACTGGTGTTCTTCACTGGCCGCTTTCACGCCTTGGGCGATGCCTACGACCTGCCGTGGCTGGAGGCATTGGATTGTCCGACCGCTGGGTGGTTGGGCCAGCTGCCGGCCGACGCTCGGCGAGGCGGCGACTAGCAGGCCCATCGGCGACTCGCGCATGCGAGAGGCGCCGACGATCGAGGCGGGCGTAACAGAGGACAGAGGCAACGGGAAGGGAGCAGGAATATGACCACGACCGAGAGACCGACAGGCACGGCCGGAGCGGGGGCCACCGCCGCGCGTCCGATGACCGGTGACGAGTACCTGGAGACCCTGCGAGACGGCAGAGAGATCTACATCTACGGCGAGCGCGTCAAGGACGTGACGACCCACCCGGCGTTCCGTAACTCGGCGCGCATGGTCGCTCGGCTGTATGACGCCCTGCACGATCCGGCGATGCAGGAGTCACTGACCGCGCCGACCGATACCGGGAACGGGAGCTTCACTCACCCGTTCTTCCGGGCGCCGCGGAGCCTGGACGACATCAAGAAGGACCAGACCGCGATCACCGAGTGGGCACGACTCACCTACGGGTGGATGGGTCGTAGCCCCGACTACAAGGCCTCCTTCCTCGGAACCCTCGGCGCGAATGCCGAGTTCTATGAACCATTCGACGACAACGCGCGCCGTTGGTACCGGGAATCGCAGGAGAAGGTCCTCTACTGGAACCACGCGATCATCCATCCCCCGGTCGATCGTCACCGTCCGCCGGACGATGTGAAGGATGTCTTCGTTCACGTGGAGGAGGAGCGCGACGACGGCGTGATCGTAAGCGGGGCGAAGGTCGTTGCCACGGGTTCGGCGATCACCAACTACAACTTCGTCGCCCATTACGGCGTTCCGCTCAAGTCCCGCGAGTTCTCGCTCATCTGCACCCTCCCGATGGACGCGCCGGGCCTCAAGCTGATCTGTCGGCCCTCGTACTCGATGATGGCCGACGTGATGGGAAGTCCGTTCGACTACCCGCTGTCGAGCCGCCTCGATGAGAACGACACGATGTTCATCCTGGACCGCGTCTTCGTTCCGTGGGAGAACGTATTCCTCTACGGGGACCCAGACGCGATCAACGGGTTCTTCCCGCAGTCCGGATTCCTGCCGCGCTTCACGTTCCATGGGGTCACGCGACTCGCCGTCAAGCTCGACTTCATCGCCGGGTTGCTCGCCAAGGCGACGGAGGCCACCGGTGTCAAGGACTTCCGCGGCATCCAGACGCGCGTGGGAGAGGTGATCGCCTGGCGCAACCTGTTCTGGGCCATCAGCGATGCCATGGCCTTCCGGTCTGAGCCTTGGGGTAACAGCGACGCGATGCTCCCTAAGCTCGACTACGGGCTCGCGTACCGTTGGTTCATGACGCAGGGATACCCCCGGATCAAGGAGATCATCGAGCAGGACGTGGGCGCCGGGCTGATCTATCTCAACTCTCACGCCTCCGATTTCAAGAACCCCGATATCCGTCCGTACCTCGACAAGTACGTCCGCGGCTCGCACGGCATCGAGGGCGTCGATCGCGTCAAGCTCATGAAGCTTCTGTGGGACGCGATCGGCACGGAGTTCGGTGGTCGTCACGAACTTTACGAGCGGAACTATTCGGGCAACCACGAGGGCGTGAGGCTCGAGTTGCTGATGGCCCAGGAGATGTC
>SKKZ01000149.1 GCA_007123455.1 Coriobacteriia bacterium
AGAAGGTCGCGCTCGTCATCGACCACTCCTCGCCGAGCCCGATCGAGGGCGTGAGCGCGCTGCATACGATGATGCGCGAGTTCGGGCAGAGGACCGGCGCACGCGTCTACGATATCGGCGAGGGTGTCTGCCACCAGGTCGTGCCGGAGCACGGGCACGTCGTGCCGGGCGACCTCATGGTGGGCTGTGACTCGCACACCTGCACCTACGGGGCGGTCAACGTCTTTTCGACCGGAGTGGGATCGACCGACGGAGCCGCCGCGATGGCCTCGGGCAAGCTGTGGTTCAAGGTGCCCGACACCATGAAGGTCACCTACACCGGCGAGCTTCAGCCGGGTGTGTTCAGCAAGGACCTCGTCCTCCACCTCGCCGGCAAGATCGGCGTGGACGGAGCGACGTACGAGGCGATCGAGTTCCACGGCCCGGTCATCGACGCGATGTCGGTCGAGGCACGCATGACGATCAGCAACATGGCCATCGAGGTCGGCGCCAAGGCGGGCCTCATGAAGGCCGACGCCAAGACGCTCGCCTGGTTCGAGGGGCGCGGCAACCGCACGCCGGCGCCGGTCGACCCCGACGACGACGCGGTCTACGCGAGTTCGCTCGAGATCGACGCGGGCGCGGTCGGTCCGCAGATCGCCAAGCCGCACGCGGTCGACAACGTCTCACCGCTCGAGGAGGTCGAGGGCACGCCGATCGCGCAGGGCGTGCTCGGCACGTGCACCAACGGGCGTCTCGAGGACTTCGCTGTCGCGGCCGAGATCTTGCGCGGGCGCCGCGTGCACCCCGACGTGCGCTTCATCGTCGCGCCCGCCTCCAAGCAGGTCTACCTCGACGCGATGGCCGCCGGCTACATCCAGACGCTCGTCGAGTCGGGTGCGGCAGTGGTGACGCCGGGCTGCGGCCCGTGCGTGGGCACGCACAACGGCGTGCCGAGCGACGGCGAGAACGTCATCTCGACGGCCAACCGCAACTTCAGGGGCCGCATGGGCAATAGCAAGGCGTTCATCTACCTCGGCAGCCCGGCTACCGTGGCCGCGTCGGTGATCGAGGGCAAGATCACCGATCCGCGCAAGTACTTCGGGTAGAACGCGAGCGCCTCGTCGGCAGCACAGAATCGGGAGACAGGCAGATGGAACTCAGGGCAAAGGCCTTCACGTACGGCGACGACATCAACACCGACTACATCATCAGCGGCAAGTACAAGTTCAAGTCCGCTGACATGGAGGCGATGGCGGTTCACGCCATGGAAGACCTCGACCCCGACTACTACCAGAAGGTCAAGCCCGAGGGCGGCTTCCTGGTGGCGGGCAAGAACTTCGGCATGGGCTCGAGCCGGGAGCAGGCGCCGCTCGTGCTCATCCACAGCAACACCCGCGCGGTGCTCGCGAAGAGCTTCGCGCGCATCTTCTATCGCAATGCGATCAACACCGGTCTGCCGGTGGTCGAGTGCGACACCGATCTTATCGACGACGGCGACGAGCTCGTGGTCGACCTGCACGCGGGTGTGGTGCGCGACGTGACCAAGGGTATCGAGATACCGTTCACCCCGCTGCCGCCGGTCATGGAGCAGCTGCTTGCCGACGGCGGTCTGGTGGAACACTTCAAGAAGCATGGCGGATTCAACCTGTAGGGGGTAGTGGCCCATGGTGGCCAAGGTCAAAGCATCTGCGCTGGCCGAATTGCTGGCCGGCGACAGGGAGGAGCTGGCAGCGCGGGCAGCCGTCGACGCCACGTTTCTCGGCGTGCTGTTCGAGGCACTCTCCGGTGAGAACCGGTCGCAGCGGATCGCGGCCGCACGCGCGCTGCACGCGCTTGCGATCCACGAGCCTGCCGCTTTGAAGACTCACGGCGCCGAGCTCGCCGACGCGCTCGAGCGGCCCGAGGCTCAGACGCGCTGGGAGATCCTCGGCGCACTCGAGAAGGTGGTGGCGGTCGACGCTCGTGTGGCCGACAGGGCTATCGCACCAGCGACCACCGCCCTGCACGACGCGGAGTCCGGCGTGGTGCGCCTCGCGGCATTCAGGCTGCTTGCGGCGTATGGCGCGACCACCGCGCGGCGTTCCGAGCGCGTGTGGCCGCTCATCGACGAGGCGACGCGCGTCTACCACGGCGACCCGGAGTTCACGGCGATGCTGAGCGCGGTGATCAGGCTGGTCAGCGGTGCGGCTTCCGATAAGGTGAAGCTCGAAGCTGCCGAGCGCATGACGTTCGATGCCGAGCACGCGAAGGGCCTCGTCGGTCAGCGGGCCCGTCGTGTCGTGGCGTGCGCCCCGAAGAAGGGCCGTCGCAAGAAGAAGGCGGAGTAGGCGCGGGCGTTCGGCGCCCCGGCTCGCCGCTACTCCCGGGCGAGTGGCCCGCTGCCCGCGCGCAACGCTTCGGCCAGTGCCTTCTTGGTGACGGTCTTCTCGCATACTCCGATCACGAGATCGTAGGCGGCATCCTCGCTCATGACGAGTTCGTATCCGTTGACATCCAGGAAAGCCACCGCCGCTACGAATCCAGTGCGCTTGTTTCCATCCACAAACGGGTGATTCATCACGATGTGGAATGCATAGGCTGCGGCCATCTCGTAGATGTCTTTGTGCAGGTAATCGTCACCGAAACCCGACTGGGGCATTGCGACGGCCGAGTACAGCATTCCGACGTCGCGCAGCCCGGGTGAGCCGCCGCGCCTCTCGATCTCACGATCATGGATGTGCAGCACGTCGTCGATATCCAGGAAGATGACGTCCATCATTCCGCGAGCCTTCTGAGCGTCTCGGAGTAACGTTCCTCGACACGGTCGAGAGCCGCGTCGAGCCGTGCTCTGCGCGCCTCGGCCTCGTGCTGCGGCGTCACGGTGAGCGACCGGCCGTCAGTGGTCACCTCGAGCTCGGTGTCATCGTCGATCTTGAGCAGGTCCAGAATCGCTTTGTCGATGACGAGTGCACGGCTGTTGCCGTGGCGGACGAGTCGTTTCTTCATCGCTGCCGCACCTCTCATGCGCATCACCTCCACCGTTGATGGTGGAGCATTGTATATACCGTAATACTACCATTGTCTTACCAAGTCGCCGATTCCCCCGCACCCGTCTAC
>SKKZ01000187.1 GCA_007123455.1 Coriobacteriia bacterium
AAGAAGCGGGGGTTACCCACTTCTCGCAGGACACGCTTCAGGCCTCGCTGATTCTAACACACGGTCCGATGCACACGAAAGACGCCCAACCGTCCGCCGGGCAGGTGGCGGATGATGGTGGACACAGCGAAGATGCCTCTTAGCGGTAGCGCGCCCGTTCACTCTCGACACGTGCGCCGAGAGTATCGACGAGCGTGTCGATGGGGATCTCCGTGCGCTCTCCGGTCGCGCGGTCTTTCACCTCGACCACCCCGCCGGACACTCCGCGCTTCCCGACGACGACCTGCAGCGGATAGCCGATGAGGTCGGCGTCTGCGAACTTGACGCCGGCACGCTCATCGCGGTCGTCGATGAGCGTCTCGATCCCGGCAGCGACCAGGCCCTTCCACAACCGCTCGGCCACGGGCCAGACGGTGTCGTCGTCGATGGCAAGCGGGATGACGGCCACCTCTACGGGCGCGACCGACATCGGCCACACGATGCCGGAATCATCATGATGCTGCTCGATCACTGCCGCGAGCGAACGGGTGATACCGACGCCGTAGCAGCCCATTATGAACGGGCGCTCGGTACCGTCCTCTGCGGTGAACGTAGCATCCAAAGCCTCGGAGTACTTCGTGCCGAGCTGGAAGACCTGGCTGACCTCGATGCCGCGTGCGCCCTTCAGTTCGCCACCGCAGACGGGGCAGCCGTCGCCCGGTTCGGCGACGAGCAAGTCCTCCCACCGAGACACCTCGAAATCACGTCCGGGCATGGCACCGATGAGGTGATAGTCGGCCTCGTTGGCGCCGATCCCCCACGCGACTTCATCACGCAACGACATGTCGGCGACGACAAGGGTGCCTTCGGGCGGATCGACAGGGCCGAGTGATCCGCGTGGGATGTCGTACGCACCGAAGTCGTCCTCTTCGAGCAGCGTGACTCCCGGGACGGCCCGTGCGGCCTTGACGGGATTGAGTTCCCGATCTCCCGGGACGCAGAAGTAGACGAGCGCGCCGTCGGGTGTCTTCCCGGCCATCGTCTTGACCGTATCGTGGTCGGACACTCCGAGAAACGTTGCAAGCTCGGCGATAGTGCGGATCTCCGGGGTGTGGACCCGTTCCATCGCGCGGGGATCCACGGTGCCCGGGGTGCGACGGACAACGGTACCGGCAGCCTCGACGTTCGCCGCCCACCCGCACTCACAGTAGACGAGCGCGGCTTCACCGGTGTCGGCAAGTGCCATGAACTCTGTCGTCACCGACCCGCCGATCTGCCCGGAGTCCGCTTCGACAGGACGGAACGCGAGCCCGAGGCGCTCGCAGATTCGGCCGTAGGCGCGGGCCTGGTCGTCGTAGTGTTCCTGAAGTGACTCCTGGGTGTCGTGGAAGGAGTAGGCGTCCTTCATGATGAACTCCCGCCCGCGCAACAGGCCGAAGCGCGGTCGGATCTCATCACGGAATTTCAGGTTGATCTGATAGAGGGAGAGCGGCAAGTCACGGTAGGAGCGGACCTCGCCCCGTACCAGCGTCGTGATGATCTCCTCGTGGGTGGGACCGAGACAGAAATCGCGACCCTGGCGATCGGTCAGGCGCGCCAGCTCCGGACCGTACGCGTCCCATCGACCGGAGTCCTGCCAGAGTTCGGCGGGCTGCACGAAGGGCAGCAGCAGTTCCTGGGACCCGATCGCGTCCATCTCCTCGCGCACGATCTGCTCGATCTTTCGCACGCCTCGCCATCCAAGCGGCAGGAACGTGTAGATACCTGCGGCCGCCTTGCGGATCATCCCGGCACGCAGCAGCAGACGATGTGAGACGATCTCGGCCTCGGTGGGGTCCTCTTTCAACGTCGGGACGTGCAGGTTGCTCATGCGCAGCGCGACGGTCATGGGACTCTCGCTTCCGGTATGTCTCAAGACGGGCACGACGCCATTAGCGTCGGGTGACAGGATAGCGCATGGCGGCCCGGATAGGCGTGCGGCGGGTTATCCGTCCTCGAGAGCGTCTATCTCGGACATGAGCGCGTCGACGATCTCCTTCTCGGGCACTTTCCGAAGGGGCTGACCGTGAGCGAAGATCAGTCCGAACCCTTTGCCCGCTGCGACGCCGATGTCGGCCTCGCGTGCCTCCCCCGGTCCGTTGACTACACACCCCATGACGGCGACCTTCAGACCTGAGCGCCTCGTGCGTAACCGCTGTTCGATCTCGGCTGCAATCGGTATGAGATCGACCTCGCACCGGCCACAGGTGGGACAGCTGACGAGTTCGGGATGCAGACGCCTCAGGTCGAGTGCAGCGAGGATCTCCCACCCGACGAGGACCTCGTCCACAGGGTCAGCGGTCAAAGATACTCGCAGTGTGTCGCCGATACCTTCGGCAAGCAGGATGCCGAGCCCCACGCTCGACTTCACCGTGCCCGCAAGCGAAGTCCCCGCTTCGGTGATCCCGATATGCAGCGGATATGGAAGGTTGTCGGCGAGCGCCCGGTACGCGTCCACGGTCGAAGCGACGCTCGAAGCCTTCGCGGACACGACGATGTCGGCGAAGCCGCGGGCTTCGAAGTGCTCACAGAAGCTGACAGCGCTCGCAACCAGCTTCTCTGCAAGCGGCCAGTCCTTGTCACGGTATTGCTCTGCAAGTGAACCGGCGTTCACACCTATTCTGATGGGTATGTCCGCGGCACCCGCAGCATCTATGACGGCATCGACCCGCTCGAGTGACCCGATGTTGCCCGGGTTGATACGCAGTTTCGCGGCTCCGCGTCGGGCGGCCTCGATCGCGAGCGTGTGATCGAAGTGCACGTCGGCGACCACGGGAATCGAAGACGCAAGACATATCTGTTCGAAACCGTCGAGAGCGTCGGCGTGAGGGATGGCGACTCTGACTATCTCGCAGCCGGCGTCGGTGAGCGCTGAGACCTGCTCGATCGTGGCGACGGGGTCACGCGTATCGGTGGTGGTCATCGACTGGACAGCGACGGGTGCGCCGCCGCCGACAGGCACCGACCCGATCATGATCGGACGCGTGTCACGCCTGTCAGCCATCGGACGATCTCCCCGATCAGTTCTGGATGAAGTA
>SKKZ01000209.1 GCA_007123455.1 Coriobacteriia bacterium
GTCTCTCAGTGTCATGCGGGATCGCCCTCGGGCTCAACCCCGAGACCAGTGACGAGCGCACCGTCTACTTTCTGCTCGGGGACGGCGAGTGCCAGGAGGGCCAGGTGTGGGAGGCTGCCATGTTCGCGGCGCACAACAGCCTGGATAACCTTGTGGCGATCGTCGACCGCAACGGACTTCAGATCGACGGAGCATGCTCGGAGGTCATGTGCCTCGGCGAGATCGGGGCGAAGTTCGCCTCCTTCGGGTGGGATGTCGCGATGTGCGACGGCCACGACATCGAGAGCATCATCGACTCGGTCGCGCGCGTGCGCGCGGAGGCAGGCCGCCCCGGTGTGGTGGTGGCGAGTACGCGCAAGGGCAAGGGAGTTTCGTTTATGGAAGATGAGGCCGGCTGGCACGGCAAAGCGCCGTCTGCCGAGGAGACGGAGACCGCGCTCGGCGAATTGAAAGCGACGCTGGAAGAGAAGGGGGCCTCCCTGTGAGCAAGAGAGCGACCCGCGAGGCGTTCGGCACCACACTCGTCGAGCTGGCGGCAGAAGGTATCGACGTGGTGGCCGTCGAGGCAGATCTTTCGAAGTCAACGACCACAGCGACGTTTGCCGACGCATATCCCGAGCGCTTCTTCAACGCCGGCATCGCCGAGCAGAACATGCTCGGAGTAGCCGCCGGACTCGCGGTGTCGGGCAAGGTTGCATTCACGGGCTCGTTCGCCGTGTTCGCGACGGGCCGCGCTTACGACCAGGTGCGCAACACCGTATGCTACTCGGAGCTTGACGTGAAGCTCGCGCCCACACACTCCGGCATCACCGTAGGTCCTGACGGCGGAAGCCACCAGATGCTCGAGGACATCGCGCTCATGCGTGTCCTGCCGGGCATGCGCGTGCTCGTGCCTGCCGACTACTACGCGGCATGTGAAGCCCTCCGGGTTGCCGCGGCTACCCCCGGCCCTTTCTACATCCGACTCGGGCGGGCGGCGGTGCCGTTCGTTCACGATGAATCGTTTCGCTTCGAGCTCGGCAAGGCCTACATTGTCCGGGAGGGTAGCGATGTGACCCTGACGGCGTGCGGCGTCATGGTCGAGCGGGCGATGGCCGCCGCCGATCTGCTGGCCGACGACGGCATCTCGGCCGAGGTGATCGATGTAGCGACTGTCAAGCCCATCGACGAAGCGACGATCGCCTCATCGGCGGCCAAGACCGGTGCGGTCGTCGCGTGTGAGGAGCACTCGATCATCGGCGGGCTCGGTTCAGCGGTGGCAGAGGTGCTCGGCGAGAACCAGCCGGTGCCGCTCGCGCGCGTGGGTGTGCGCGATGTCTTCGGCACCTCGGGAGACCCCGAGGAACTCATGGCGCACTTCGGCCTTACGGCCCATCATGTCGCGGAAGCGGCACGGGAGGTGCTAAGGAGGCGTTCGTGAACCCTCCCCGTGCCCGTGGAGCTTTCGTGACGAGGTGCCGTTCCGTGATATCCACGGTCTCGTGTTTGCTACCATTACCGTTTGGAGTGGGAGGCGTGTGTCTTCCGTAGCTCCCGACCGATCACCACAGAATGGTGTGTGCCATGATCTCGATGCGTGACGTAGAGAAATACTATGCGCCGGACGCTGTGGCGCTTGTCGACGTGAACGTTGAGATAGAGGCCGGCGAGTTCGTCTTCCTGGTCGGTCACTCCGGCTCGGGCAAGTCGACCTTCATCCGGCTTCTTCAGCGAGAACTGCTTCCGACCAAGGGTCAGATCGTGGTCGCGGGTCAGGACATCGTACGACTGAAGAACTGGAAGGTTCCCTACCTGCGGCGCAACATCGGCTGCGTCTTCCAGGACTTCAAGCTGCTTCCCAACAAGACGGCATACGAGAACGTCGCCTTCGCGCTGGAGGTGATCGGACGCTCACGCCATGTGATCCGCACCCAGGTCCCCGAGGTTCTGCGGCTCGTGGGCCTCGAAGACAAGGTAGCGTCGTATCCCGACGAGCTTTCCGGTGGCGAGCAGCAGCGCGTCTCGATCGCGCGCGCCTTCGTCAACCGTCCCCCGATCCTGCTTGCCGACGAGCCTACCGGTAACCTTGATCCGGCCACGTCGCTCGGCATCATGAGCCTGTTCAACCGCATCAACAAGACCGGTACTACCGTGCTGGTGGCCACCCACGACCGCGAGATGGTCGACTCTATGCGCAAGCGTGTCATCGCGCTCGAGAGCGGTCATGTCATCCGCGACCAGCATCGGGGGGTGTACGGGTATGGCGATTAACCTCGGGTACTTCCTCCGTGAGTCGGCTGTCAACTTCCGTCGCAACTGGGTCATGAGCCTGGGTGCCGTAATCACTATCTATCTATCGCTCCTGCTCGTCGGCGTCTCCATGGTCACCGGGTATATCGTCTCGGAGATCGTGCAGTCGGTGGAGGACAAGGTCTCGATTCAGATCTTCCTCAAAGACGGCGCGGCCACCGAAGACGTTGAGACGCTCCAGGCCTGGCTGCTTCGCGATGAGATGGTCGAGACGGTGAACTACGTCTCCAAGGACGAAGCACTCGAACGCTTCAAGGAGGAGATGGCGGGCAGTCCCGAGATCGTCGAGAATATCCGTGAGAACCCGCTGCCCGCATCACTCGATGTGACACTCGAAGATCCGCGCACCGTCGAAGACATGGTCGTGAAGATCAAGCAGAACGAGACGTTCCTCAAGATCTGCGACCGCCCCGACGAGCCCGAGGAGTCGCTCAAGTACGGGCAGCAGATCGTGAACCGACTCTTCGCCTTCACCCGCGTCATACGCATCATCGGCGTAGTGTTCGTCGCGATGCTGGCGGTCGTCAGCCTCATCTTCATCAACAACACCATCAGGCTCGCAATCTACTCTCGTCGTAAGGAGATTGGCATCATGCGCCTGGTCGGCGCGTCGAACTCGTTCATACGCGCACCCTTCTTCCTTGAAGGCGTGATGCAGAGCCTGCTCGGTGCGGCCCTTGCCATCCTCACGGTGTTCGCCATCCAGGCAGCGGTCTTGCCGCGCCTGCGTGACGCGCTGCCGTTCCTGCCGGTCGACCTTGCGA
>SKKZ01000267.1 GCA_007123455.1 Coriobacteriia bacterium
GTAGGTGTTGTAGGGGCTGTCGATCTCGAGGTGGCGGTTGAGCAGGCGGAAGCGCGTACCGGGAAGCAGGTACTCGATCGTCGCGTCGATCTCCAGCATCATCCCCTGCTCGAGACGGTTGTGGATGACCGAGGAGACGAGCGCGCGTTCCTCTGCCACCCGCGTCTCCCGCTCGATGATCGACGCCATCGTCACGATCTCGTGCAGTGTGAAACCGCGCGCGTAGGCGGCGTCCAGGTCGACACGGGCGATCTCGGCCTCGAACTGGTCGAGCATCATCTCGATGACATCACGCGCCGTCGCGTCTTCGGGCACGCGGTAGGTCTTCGGGAAGAGATAGCCTTCCAGCGAGCCCTCGTGCACGTCGGCGAGGTACGGACGCGGGAACTCGGCCGGTCCACCGTTGGCGAGTGACTCGAACTCGGCAGCGGGTATGCCGACCTCCTCCTCGAGACGCTCCGCGATCTGCTCGATGACCCACCCCTCAGGGATGGTCACGCCCGTGTGGACCGCACCGGTCCCGTCACGCAGCGCCGCGATGGCCTCCCGGTACGAAAGACCCGTCTCGAGGTCGTATACGCCCGCGAGCAGCGCTCCGTCGGCCCCGGCGCGGCGCGCCTCGAGCCGGAAGCGGTTCGCGTTGGGCACGACGCCGGCCGAGGAGAGACGTCCGGCGATGAGCGCTGTCGACGCGCCCTCGGGAATCTCCACCTGCACCGGCCGGCCGGCCGGGATGCCGGCGACGTCGGAGCGCACGAAGAGCGACCACCACACGGCGAGCGCACCACCGACGAGCAGTACCGCGGTGAGGCCGGCTACCGTGAGCGCGAGTCGCGTGCGGCGGCTGCCCGGCCGTCCGCTCATCGCGGCCGACTCCGCCCGGTCATGGCGTCACCCCGAGCCGCTCGAGGCCGTCGCGAGCCTCCTGCATGTCCGGATAGTGCTTGAGGGCGAGCCGGTAGCGCGCTTCGGCCCAATCCTCTCTGCCGAGGTTCTCGTAGGCCAGGCCCATCAGGTACTGCAGGTCGGCCGAGCTCTCGTTGGCCACGGCCGCCGGACGCACCGCCTCGAGCAGTGACTTGTAGTGCCCGCGTTGCGCGTAGTACTCACCGAGCGTCCTGGCCGCCAGCACGTGCTCGTCGTTGATCTCGAGTACCGCCCAGAGCGCCTCCTCGGCCTCGTCCTCGCGGTCGGTCTCCAGGTAGATGACACCTTTGTTGTACAGGGCCGCGGTCTCGACGGGCACGATCGAGAGCGCCTCGTCGTAGCGATCGAGTGCGTCCTCGAAGCGCTCGGCCTTCTGGTACGCGTAAGCGAGCTCGAGAAGCGCTCCGGGGTCCCGGGGCGACTCGCGCACCGCAGCCTTGGCAGCGTCGATCTCGATCTGGCCGGGCGAGGTGTATCTGGGTTCCGCGACCATGAGGTAGCCGAGGTAGGACACGACGCCGAGCAGCGCCACAAGCAACACGATGACGGTGGTCACGAGGGCGCGGGGGGCGCGGTCGACCTCAGGGTCGAGCGGTGTGCCGGGCTTCTCTGTCACGCAAGTGTCCTCCGCGGGTTCAGGTGGAACGATAGTACTTGCAACTCACCTGCCACGTCGGCCTGGCGGACCTCGACGCCCTCGGGGACGACGAGCTGCACCGGTGCGAAGTTCATGATGGCCCGAACGCCGGAGGCCACGAGGCGATCCGCGACGCCCTGTGCGTACTTGCCGGGCACGGTGACGATCGCGATCTCGACGCGCTCGCGTTTCACGATCTCCTCGAGGTCATCGGCGCTCTCCACGGTAATCCCGTCTGAGACCGTGCCGATCTTGGCCGGGTCGGCATCGATCACCGCTACCACCTTCATCCCGCGCTCGTCGAAGCCCGGGTAGCTCTGAAGCGCACTCCCCAGCCGCCCGAAGCCGATGATCGCCACCCGGCGGTGCTCGGTCAGGCCGAGTTCCTTGGAGAGATGCGTGATGAGCGAGTCGACCTCGTAGCCGATCCCGCGCGTGCCGAACTCCCCGAGATAGGAGAAGTCCTTGCGCACCTGCGCGGCGTTGGTGCCCGCCATCTCGGCGATCTGCACGGAGTTGACGACCGGCATGTGCATCGCGCTCGCCTGCACGAGGCATCGCAGGTACAGGGGGAGGCGCTGCACGGTGGTGGGGGGAATCTTGCCTGGGGTCATGCTCGGCTCTTCCTTCGACGTTTTACAACTAGTCGGTCTATTCGTTCCCGACAGGGTCCGTCCCTGCTACAGACTCGATGAGCCTGTCGATATCCGGGTAGTCGGGCTGGAGTTGGCGCACCCGCTCATAGTACTCGAGCGCAGCCCCGGTATCGCCGCGCCGCTTGGCCAGATCGCCGAGGAAGACACGGGGCTCGACGTAGCGCGGGTCCATCTCGGCCGCGAGCAGCAGTTGCTCCTCGGCGGCATCGGATCGGCCGGTGGCGTCGAGCGAGATCGCGTACTGGAAGCGGATGCCCGGGCCGAACTCGCTCACCTCGATGCCCTTGCGCGCCCAGGTGAGCGCGTCCTGGTAGTACTCGGCGGACAACGTGCCTCCGGCGGTGTTGTAGAGGCTGGTGATGAAGAGGTAGTTGTCGTACTCGGTCGGCACGAAGTCGATGACGCTCAGTAGCGCCTGCTCGGCACGGCTGAAGGCGATCTCAGCCTGCTCGAAGGCGGGTACGGGGTCGCCACCCGCCTCACGCTCCGCTTGCGCCTGTTGCAGTAGCCCGCGGAACGCGTCGGAGTGCACGACGCCGAGCTCGGCGCGGTACATGTCGTTGTACGGATTGAGTCTCACCGCCGCCTCGACGCGCTCGAGCCGCTCCTGATAGACGTTGCCGAGCCGGCTGTTGAGGTAGTGGTTGTCGGCGCGCAGGTAGACGATGTTGGCGACCGACGCGATCGCGACCACGCCGATGACCGCGTACGCCGCATACACCCCCCACGAGGGCGGTCTGACCTCGACGGCGCGCGCACCCGGTCCCATGAGGGCCGCCATCGCCACCCAGAGCAGGAAGGTCGAGCCGGTGAC
>SKKZ01000193.1 GCA_007123455.1 Coriobacteriia bacterium
CACGTCAACGTCGGCACCATCGGTCACGTCGACCATGGCAAGACCACGCTCACCGCGGCGATCACCAAGACGCTTGCCGAGAAGGGCTATGCGGACTTTACGCCGTTCGACCAGATCGACAAGGCCCCCGAGGAGCGCGAGCGCGGCATCACCATCGCCATCGCGCACGTCGAGTACGAGACCGACAACCGCCACTACGCGCACGTCGACTGCCCGGGTCACGCCGACTACGTCAAGAACATGATCACCGGTGCGGCCCAGATGGACGGCGCCATCCTCGTCGTCTCCGCCGCCGACGGCCCCATGCCCCAGACCCGCGAGCACATCCTGCTCGCCCGTCAGGTCGGCGTGCCCTACATCGTCGTGTTCCTGAACAAGGTCGACATGGTCGACGACCCCGAGCTGCTCGAGCTCGTCGAGCTCGAGGTCCGCGAGCTGCTCAGCGAGTACGAGTTCCCCGGCGACGACACGCCGGTCATCCACGGCTCGGCACTCAAGGCCCTCGAGGGGGACGAGGACGCCAAGGGTGCGATCCACGAGCTCATGGACGCCGTCGACTCCTACATCCCCGAGCCCGAGCGCGACACCGACAAGCCGTTCCTCATGGCCGTCGAAGACGTCTTCACCATCACCGGGCGGGGCACGGTGGCCACCGGCCGCGTCGAGCGCGGCGTGGTCAAGGTCGGCGACGAGGTCGAGATCGTCGGTATCCGCGACACGCACAAGACCGTCGTCACCGGCGTGGAGATGTTCCGCAAGCTGCTCGACCAGGCCCAGGCCGGAGACAACGTCGGCGTGCTGCTGCGCGGCGTGTCGCGCACCGACATCGAGCGCGGCCAGGTGCTGTGCAAGCCCGGCTCGATCACGCCGCACACCGAGTTCATGGGCCAGGTCTACGTGCTGACCAAGGAAGAGGGCGGCCGTCACACCCCGTTCTTCGACGGCTACCGTCCCCAGTTCTACTTCCGCACCACCGACGTCACCGGTGTCGCGCATCTGCCCGAGGGCACCGAGATGGTCATGCCCGGCGACAACGTCGAGCTGCGCGGCGAGCTCATCGCCCCGATCGCGATGGAGGAAAGCCTGCGCTTCGCCATCCGCGAGGGCGGCCGCACCGTCGGCTCGGGCCGTGTCACGAAGATACTGAAGTAACCGAGGCGACTCGTGGTAACGACCGGGGCCCGGCCTCAAGCCGGGTCCCGTTTCTCCCTCGGCGATGGTCGTCGGCGGTTTGACAGTGCTGAAAACGGGGTGCTAGAGTACCCTACCGCGCACGATGCCTTCCGGGCGTCGCCGTGCGCTTGGCAGGAGGACGCATGAGAACCTTGGTCACACTGGCGTGCAATGAGTGTAAGCGCCGGAACTACACAACCAATAAGAATAAGCAGAACAATCCCGAGCGCATCGAGTTCAAGAAGTACTGCAAGTGGTGCGGCACGCACACCGTGCACAAGGAGACGCGCTAGTTTCTTGCGCATCTGTACTGCTCGGGGTGGCACAGGCCAGTAGCTCCAATCGGTAGAGCGCCGGTCTCCAAAACCGGATGTTGGGGGTTCGAGTCCCTCCTGGCCTGCCAGGACGATCCGCCGCCGCGGCTGACCGCGGCGGTTCGAATGCAAGGCCGCGTTCAGCGGCCCTGATGGACGGAAGAAGGATATGGCGAAGGCGACCGCAGCATCGAAGCCGAACATCTTCATGAGATTCGTGGGCTACCTGGGTGATGTACGCAGGGAGCTTAAGCGGGTCGTGTGGCCTACCCGAACCGAGGTCATCAATTCGAGCCTTGTCGTTATGGTCACCCTCGCCTTCTTCGTCGCGTTCACCTTCATCGTCGACTCGATCTCCGTCTACGTGATCACGCTCATCGGCCGGATCGGCGGGTAGCAGTATGGCGAAGCGTTGGTACGTCATACACACCTACTCGGGATACGAGAACAAGGTCAAGACGAACCTCGAGCACCGCACCGACTCGATGGGTATGGGCGACAAGATCTTCGATGTGCTCATCCCCAAGGAGAGCGTCACTGACTTCAAGGCCGGGGGCAAGCGCGTCACCTCGGAGAAAAAGGTGTTCCCGGGCTACATCCTCGTTCAGATGGAACTCGATGACGACTCGTGGTACGTGGTGCGCAACACCCCCGGCGTGACCGGTTTCGTCGGTTCCCAGGGCAAGCCCGTGCCGCTCTCACGTGCCGAGTTCGAGCGTATCGCTCAGCGCACCGCGGTCGGGCCCAAACAGAAGACGACGACCACGGAGTTCACCGAAGGTATGGCTGTCAAGGTCACCCACGGTCCGCTCGCCGAGTTCGACGGAGTGATCTCGGACGTGAATCTCGACCAGGCGAAGGTCAAGGTCATGGTCTCGATCTTCGGACGTGAGACACCGGTAGAGCTCGGGTTCGATCAGGTCACCAGGATATAGCGACTGCGGCGTCGAGCGTGCCGGGCGGATGCACCCGGTGCGGCTTCTCTCGGCATGGATCGCAGATGTACGGATAGCAGGCACGGCGCCGCGTGGCGCCACTGACGGAGGACGTGACAGACAACCATGGCCAAGAAGGTCGTAGGCTTCATCAAGCTGCAGATTCCCGGCGGACAGGCCAACCCGGCCCCCCCGGTCGGTCCTGCGCTCGGCCAGCACCAGGTCAACATCATGCAGTTCTGCCAGGCGTTCAACGCCGCTACGCAGGACACGATGGGCACTATCATCCCGGTCGAGATCACGGTGTACGAAGACCGTTCGTTCACCTTCATCACCAAGACGCCGCCCGCCGCTGTCCTGCTCAAGCAGGCCGCCGGCATCGAGTCCGGTTCGGGCGAGCCGAATCGCACGAAGGTCGCGACGGTCACAAAGGACCAGCTCCGGGAGATCGCGGAGACCAAGATGCCCGACCTGAACGCCAACGACGTCGATGCCGCGATGAACATCATCGCCGGCACCGCACGCTCGATGGGCATCGAGATCGAAGAGTAGCGCTCTCGAGCGCTTCACGTGGGAGGACGCCGAGGCGTCC
>SKKZ01000192.1 GCA_007123455.1 Coriobacteriia bacterium
AAACGCCGACGTAGCTCAGCTGGTAGAGCAACGCACTCGTAATGCGTAGGTCAGGGGTTCGAGTCCCCTCGTCGGCTCCACACATATACCCTGCGGGAGCATCGTGTCCTGCGGATGAGAAGAGGCCCGTCGAAGTGAATCCGGCGGGCCTCTTCGTATGCTGCTGTTCTCCGGCCTGACCGGCCGGCTCAGACGCCTCAAGCAATCGGAAGCCCCAGGGTCGACGCCACGAGGCTCACCACCGTTACGACGCCACCGGCGAGCAGCAGTACGAACGCGATGAGCGCAACGAGTCTGACGATCTCAAGTGCATCGCCGAGAAACTTCGGGGACGGGGGAGCTTCGGTCGGGCTCGTAGGGCCGTCAGGTCCGGTGTCGCTCACGCTGAACCCCTTCAGTCGTTTTCCCGGATGTCGCCTTCACCACTAATGTACACGAACAGCGCGTGTGAGGGTCGCGTGGCGCTGTGATCGGCGATGCGCATCCACTCTTGAGCAGCTCTGTAACGTGTGTTACGTTGTCGCGACGTTTTCGCCCGCCACCGGTGCCCGTTCACCGCTCGACGGGCGTTGTCGTATCCTGATGGTGGCACACGCGGGACCGGTGGGCCAGACGGAGAGGCGGTTGTTCCGGGGCATGGCATCCGACTACGTCATTCTCGGCACGTTCGTGCTCGTAGGCGTCGTGTTCGTCGTGGTCACCGTCACCCTGTCGAACATGCTCAGTCACCAGAGGCCCTCCTTCGAGAAGGGCCGTACCTACGAATGCGGCGTCGAACCGGTCGGGCCGCCGTGGGTGCAGTTCAGGATCGGGTACTACGTCTACGCGCTCCTCTTCGTCGTCTTCGACATCGAGGTGGTCTTCCTCTACCCCTGGGCCGTCGTCTTCAGTCGCATGGGCGCGTTCGTTCTCCTCGAGATGGCGGTCTTCGTGGGCATCCTCGTTCTCGGACTGCTCTACGCCTGGAAGGAAGGGGCGCTAACGTGGCGCTAGACCGCCTGACAGGGGAGCACTCCGTCGCCTTCATACGCAGTGAGCAGCTCTTCGACTGGGCGCGCCGCAACTCGCTGTGGTATCTGGCGTTCGGCATCGCATGCTGCGCGATCGAGGGACTCATGCATGCGAGCGGTCCCCGCTTCGATTTCGATCGGATGGGCGTGTTCTTCCGCGCCTCACCGCGCCAGGCCGATGTCATGATCGTCGCGGGCACCGTCAACAAGAAGATGGCCGAGACGGTCAGGCTGCTCTACGACCAGATGCCCGAGCCCAAGTGGGTCGTGGCCATGGGCGCGTGCGCATCGACAGGCGGACCTTTCCGCTCGTATCCGCATGTCGTTCTCGGAGTCGACCAGATTGTACCCGTCGATGTCTACATTCCCGGGTGCCCTCCCCGCCCCGAGTCCGTCCAGTACGGCTTCATCCAGCTGCAGGAGAAGATCAAGCGACAGACGGAGGAGCGGCTTGCTGCCCGACGAGACCGTCATTAGGAGTGCGCTGTCCCGCGTAACGCAGGCCGAGGTCTCCGCGTCCACCCTCGGCGTGGTGGCGCGCGTTCCCGCCGCGGAAGCGGCCGCTGCTCTGGAGGCCCTGAAGGCGAGCGAACTGGATTTCGTCATGCTCGTCGACCTGCTCGGCACCGATACCGGCGAGGCCATCGAGGTCACCTATCACCTGCGCTCTTTCGCGCGCGACGAGGACCTCTACGTGAAGTGCGAGCTGCCCTACGACGGCGTGTTGCACTCGGTGTGGAACGTCTACGCCTCGGCATTGCTGCCCGAGCGTGAGACCGCGGAGCTTCTCGGGCTCACCCTTGCGGGTCACCCGAACCCGGCACGACTGCTCACCATCGACGACACCCCGCCGCTCCTGCGCCGCTCCGTGCCGATTCGCACGACCGAGGAGGTGCGCGACCGGTGACCGATCCGCGCGACACCGTCCTTACGCATGATCTTCAGGCCGAGGGCACTTTCGATCCCGGTATGGCGCCTGCGGGCATCAAGCGTGTCCCCAAAGGCGTGGACGGTTTCGCAACCGAGCACCTCATCATGAACATCGGCCCGCAGCATCCGTCGACCCACGGCGTGCTGCGGCTCGTGGCCGAACTCGATGGCGAAGAGGTCGTCAACACCGAGGTCGCCGTGGGCTACCTCCACCGCGGCATCGAGAAGCTCGGCGAGCATCGTCGCTATCACCAGCTCGGCACGCTCATGGACCGTGGCGACTACGTGTCGGGTATCCACGGTGAGCTCGCCGCGGCACTCGCGGCCGAGCAGCTGCTCGAGATCGAAGCGCCTCCCAAGGCGCAGTGGTTACGCAGCCTCATGGGTGAGATCAACCGGATCGCGAGCCACCTGGTGTGGTACGGGACGTTCGGTCTGGACTGCGGAGCTATGGGCCAGTTCCTCTACGCCATGCGAGACAGAGAGGCGCTCCTCGACATCCTCGAATCCGTCACGGGCCAGCGGATGATGTTCAATTACGTACGTCCCGGCGGGGTCATCGCCGACATCACACCCGATGCCGAGCAGAAGCTTCGCGGGTTCCTGCGCACCATCGACCGATTCCTGGACGAGCACGACGCCTTGCTCGGCGGCAACGAGATCCTTCAGAAGCGCGTCCGTGGTGTGGGCGTCATCGACCGCGAGACGGCACTCTCGTTCGGCCTCACGGGTGCGAACCTGCGCGGGAGCGGTGTTGCCTACGACGTCCGCCGCGACAAGCCATACGCCGCCTACGGCGAGCTCGAGTTCGGCGTACCGCTCGGTTCGACCGGGGATGCATGGGACCGCTACCTCGTGCGTATGGAGGAGATGCGGCAAGCGGTGCGCATGGTGCAACAGTGTATCGACGGGATCCCCGAAGGCGACATCACGGCCAAGGTCCCGCGAGTGATACGTCCGCCGCAGGGGGAGACGTACGCATGTGTCGAGTCGCCGCGCGGTGAGCTCGGTGTGCACCTGGTCTCGGACGGCTCGGACATGCCGTACCGCTTCCACTACCGGGCCCCGT
>SKKZ01000154.1 GCA_007123455.1 Coriobacteriia bacterium
AGGACTCCATCGTAGAACTGGCTGACGTACCCCTCGGCCTCAAACTGGACGTAGTAGGTACCAGCGGCGAGTTCTATTTCGTAGAACCCTTCGGCGTCGGTAATCGCGGTGTCTACCTCTATAGGCACGGCATCGGTAGTCCATACCGTGACAGTGGCACCGGCTACCGGCGTAGCCGGCTCCTCACCCGTGGTGACGTAGCCGGCGATTCCTTGCGAGATCGTTGTGTGGCCGGCGGCGACTGCCGCCACCGGCATCGCAGGAATCATGAGCCCGATAGCCAGCAGCGTGCATATGATTCTGTTCTTGGTGCGAAACAACCTATGTATCACAGGGTTCCCTCCTCTCGTCTCCGCGTTTCAGAGATGCGGAAGCGATATCTTGAACTTGCACTTGCGCGACCCGTCCGAACAAGGCCATTCCCCACCCCCTCCGAAGCGTCCCGGTGTCACGTTCGCTAGGCACGTCTTCGTTTCCAGAATCTTTCACTTTTGTATGATAGGTACCAGTACCTCCGTGTTCGTGCATACCCGCTCGGAATGCGAGCAAACACGGCGACCGAGTCACCCTACCTCCTGTGATGCACTCCAGCGTCGGACAGACGGTTCACTTTCCAAGGCCGACGGCTCGTTATGCAGCGCAAGAGGTTCGACGCAAGAAGGCCTACCGTCCGGCACATACAGCTTCAGGGCGAGGTCGCACCGTGCTGCGCGAGGCGGTAGAATCCGCGTAGCCGACGACGATCGAGGGAGCCACACCATGAGCGCATCCGACACGCATATCCCCGACCCGTCCCGCACCGACGTCATCGTCGCCGCGACCGCGCGTCTCGGACACGACATCCGCATCGGCCGCTTCGTGGTCATCGAGCCCGGCGTCACCATCGGAGACGGCTGCGTCATCGGCAACCACTGCACCATCGGGGAGGACGCGGTCATCGGAGCCGGTACGCGCATCGCCGACTTCGCGTTCGTAGGGAAGCGCCCTGCACTCGCGAAGTCATCGACGGCTGCGAGAGGCACGCTTGCGGGAGTCGTGCTCGGCGAGGATTGCTCGGTAGGCAGCCACACGGTGCTCATGGCCGGCAGCGTCTACGGTGACGAGTGCGTGGTCGGCGACAATGCCGGCGTACGCGAGCGCTGCACGCTCGGCGATCGCGTCGTCATCGGCCGCAGCGTCACCGTGGAGAACGACACCACTATCGGCGACCGGACCCGCATCCAGACCGGGGCCTACATCACCGCGTACGTGACGATCGCCGAGGACGTGTTCATCGCACCGATGGTGGTCACGACCAACGACAACTTCATGGGCAGGACCGAGAAGCGATTCGAGCTCATGGAGGGCTGCACGATTCGCCGCGGCGCACGCATCGGCGGCGGCGCGCACCTGCTGCCCGGGGTGGAGATCGGCGAGGAAGCGTTCGTGGCAACCGGCGCCGTCGTCACGCGCAACGTCGACCCGCACATGGTCGTCGTGGGCGTGCCCGCGAAACCGGTGCGAGAGGTGCCCGCCGAGGAGCTGCTCGAGAACCAGTAGCGCGGGGCTTTCTCTAGAACCCGTTCGGCGGGACGATTCCGCCCGCGAGCGCCTCGACGATGCGCTCCGAAACGCGCTCGTCCCAGCGCTCGGGACGCGCCCACTCGCGCGGGGAGGCCAGCGCTCCGGCAAGCGCGCCGAGGATCGCGTCGTACTCGGCGGGCACAAGCGCGTTCGCCCCGATCTCGACCGTGATGCCGCGCTCGGTGTTGCGCCGCACCGTCACGCACGGCGTGCCGAGCATGCACGACTCCTCCTGGATGCCCCCGGAATCCGTGACGATGGCTGCCGCGTCAGCCTGCAGCGAGAGCATGTCGAGGTAGCCGACCGGGTCCGCGAGTCGGATGTTCGGGGTGCCCGCCCCTACGCCGTGCTCGGCCAGGAGTGGCCGGGTGCGCGGGTGGACCGGGAAGAGCACCGGCAGCGGGGCTCGGGCAAACGCCCCGGCGACCGCGGCGAGCCGCTCGGGGTGGTCGGTGTTCTCGGGGCGGTGCACCGTTGCGAGCACGTAGCCGCCCGGCTCGAGCCCGTAGGCGCGGCATGCCGAGCGCGCGCGGGCCTCGTCGGCGTGCAGGAGCACCGACTCGGCCATGATGTTGCCGACGAAGTGGATGCGTTCCGCATCGACGTTCTCGCGCCTCAGGTTCTCCCCCGCCTCGTGGGTGGGTGTCAGATGCATCGCCGAGAGCTGGTCGGCCACGAGGCGGTTGACCTCCTCAGGCATCGACATGTCCCAGGAACGCAACCCGGCCTCCAGGTGGACGACGGGGATGTGGAGCTTGGAGGCGGCGAGTGCTCCGGCAAGCGTGGAGTTCACGTCGCCGACCACGATGAGCGCGTGGGGCCGCTCGGCGGCGAGGAGCTCCTCGAGGCGCATCATCGCCGTGCCGGTCTGTACCGCGTGCGTGCCCGAACCGACATTCAGGTACCAGCGCGGCTCGGGGATGGACAGGTCGCGGAAGAACACGTCGGACATGATCGCGTCGTAGTGCTGGCCGGTGTGCACGAGGTCGGCCTCGTGTCCCGCATTGCGGAGTGCCGGGATGAGCGGGCCGACCTTGATGAAGTTGGGACGGGCACCGACGACGGTGATCAAGCGCATGCAAGCTCCTCGGGACGGGGACTGCTCAGATGATAGCGCGTCTCAGGACGGATGCGCCCGCCGTGCGGGTCTCAGCGAGTCGACAAGGGCCCGCCCCCTGCAAGGGAGCGGGCCCTTCGTCTCGGACTCAGGCCGTGATGCGAGCCTGTCGTCCCCTACTGCAAGATCTGGCTCACAGCATCACGCACCGCTTGGCTGACGGCGTTGGTGCCCCCGAAGTAGGTCACGGTGTCGATCGCACCTGCCTTGTCGGAGATGAGGTCGGCAAGGTCGGGATGCAGGGTGGTCCTCGGTGTGAGCGTCATGACGCTATCCACCCTGCCCTGCAGCACGCCGCCGGCAAGCGCGTCGGGGAAGTTGGCACCCG
>SKKZ01000195.1 GCA_007123455.1 Coriobacteriia bacterium
AGACAGTGAGTCGCCATCGCGAGGAGCGCGATCGTGACCTGTTCGCCTGTCGCGAGAAGCATGTCCATCTCGCGCTCCGACGGTTCGGCGCAGATCTCTGCGGCCTTCGCAACAAGCTCGTCCGTGACGTCACCCATAGCGGACACCACCGCGACGACGCTGTCGCCCGCTTCCTTGCGTGCGACGAGACGCCGGGCGACGTTCGTGATGCGCTCGGTCGTGCCGACCGATGTGCCACCGAATTTCATGACGACGAGGGCCATCGAGAGTGTCTCCGTGTCCGGTCTGCTAGCGGGGCTGCCAGCCCCGGATTGCGCCATAGTGTAACACCCGTCACCGGCTCGGACAGAGCGGCTCAGCCGATACGAGGGGCCGGGTCTGCCGAGGGACTGCGCTCCGCCCCGGAGCCGACGACCGCGACCGCTTCATCAGAGCGACCGGGCAGAGCAGAGGCGAACGCATCGACCACGTCCGAATCGAACTGCATGCCGGCGCCGGCAACGAGCTCGGCCAGCGCCTCCTCGCTCGTCCGCCCGGCGCGATACGGCCGGTCCGAGATCATCGCCTCGTAGGCGTCGGCCACCGAGAGGATCCGCGCAAGCAGCGGTATTCTGGTCGCTTCGAGGCTGGACGGGTATCCTGTGCCATCCCACCGCTCGTGGTGGTGGCGCACCACCGGTGTGATAGGCCACGGGAAGGAGACCGGCTCGAGAATGCTCGCGCCGATGAGCGGGTGGTTGCGCATCCTCGACATCTCTTCATCGCTCAGCCGGCCCGGCTTGAGCAGGATGTTCTCCGGTATCCCGATCTTTCCGATGTCATGCAGGTACGCGGCCATCTCCAGGGCCATACACTGCTCTTGGGTGAGCCCCATCTCCTCGGCTGCCAGCGCCGCGTACATCGCCACGCGGTCCGAGTGGCCACGTGTGAAAGGATCCTTCGCGTCCACGGCCGCCGCGAGCGAGCGAACGGTCGAGAGATACGACTCGTGCAAGCTCTCGAAGAGTTCAACGGTGCCGATAGCGGTCGTGACATGGTTCGCGATGGTGGCGAGGAGTCGTACATCGTCGCTCACGAACCGAAATCCCGCATCCCCGGTTCCTACGGTCACCGCGCCGATCGGACCGTCTGCCGATATCAGCGGAACCGAAAGCGCGGAGACGGACCCGGTGACCGGGTCGACCGGCACACCGTCATCGTCACGCGAAGGATTGAATATGAGCGGGCGTGACTCGCGAACTACCCACCGGGCCATCGAAGCCTCGATCTGGCTCTCGCTCACCTCTTCCGGTACCGAGCCCCGGCGGGCGCGTATCTCGAGCGTACTGCGGTCATCCTCGTACATCGCAACGTAGCCGGTCTCAACTCCGCAGACCCGCAACGCCGAGTCGAGGGCGCTTTCGAGGAGCGTCTCCAGTTCGAGAGTCGAGCCTACGATCCTACTCGACTCATGCAGCGCCGAGAGATCCAGTACTTTCTTGGTCAGGCTCTCGTTCCGCTCCCGGAGCGCAGCTGTCATCTGATTGAACCCCTCGGCGAGTCCGCCGATCTCCGTGTCTCCCGGCACATCGATCTCCGCCGAGTAGTCGCCCTCGGCCACTCGGCGGGCACCCTCGGATATCTCGGCCAGGGGCTCTGAGATCCGGCGTGCGATCCAGACGCCGAGCATCCCGAACACGAACGACGGCACGAGCGCCCATGCCGCCAGGACCAGAAGCGTGCCGCCCAGGACACTGGTGTCCGTGACCATAACGGTGAGGATCACCAGCGGCGACACCGCACCGAGGAGCAGGGCAGTGATGACGAGCGGAACGGTGATCCGGGCGGAGACGCTACCCCTGAAGTGTCCGCTCATGTCGGCAGCACCCGGATGCCGCGTACGACCGGAGTCCGTACCCAAGCGCCTGCCGACACGCGAATCCCCCTCATCCTCTGTACGCCCGCTGGCGTCATTCTAGCATCGAGAAGGCCCCGGACGCGGTGGGTCCGGGGCCTTCCGTGAGCACATGGCGGAAGCGCCGCTCGTTACTCGTCGCAGCGCTTGAGCAGGTACTCCCAGTAGGAGTCTACTTCGGCCTGTACCTGCTTGAGGAGTTCTTCGTTCTCGGGCTTGAGCAGGTGGCGGAAGCGGCCCTGCGGCTTCAGGAACTCCTCGATCGGCTTGCGACCGGCCTTGATGAGCGCCTTGCTCGGGCTGGAGAGCTTCCACTCCCCGTGCTCGACCTCGAACAGCGGCCAGTAACCGGTCTGCACGCCCAGCTTAGCGTGTTCCACCGACTTGTTGTACGCACTGCGCCAGCCACGCGGGCAGGTGGCCAGCACGTTGAGGAACGCGGGGCCCTCCACCGCGAACGCCTTCTCGGCCTTCGAGGTGAGGTCCTTCCAGTGGCTGATCGATCCCTGCGCGACGTACGGGATGTTGTGTGCGGCAACGATAGAGGTGAGGTCCTTACGGGCCTCTGGTTTACCCTGTCGGGCTGCGCCGACCTCGGCGGTGGTCGCCCATGCTCCCAGCGGAGTCGCCGAGGAGCGCTGGATACCCGTATTCATGTACGCACCGTTGTCGTAGCACACGTACACCATATTGTGGCCGCGCTCCATGGCACCTGAGAGCGACTGGAGCCCGATGTCGTAGGTGCCGCCGTCGCCGCCGAACGCAACGAACTTGACCTTCTTGTCCTCCGGGATCTTCCCGGCGCGTTTGAGCGCATTGAAGGCAGCCTCGACACCGGAGATAGTGGCGGCGACGTTCTCGAACGCGTTGTGGATGAACGGGGTCTTCCAAGACGAGTAGGGGTAGATGCTCGTGGATACTTCGAGACATCCCGTCGCACAACCCGCGATGGCCGGATCGGTGCCCGCCCCGAGCAGGATCTGCCTGACGGCGATCGATGCGCCGCAGCCGGCACAGAGCCGGTGGCCGCCTTCGAGACGGTCCTCCCGGTGAGTCAGTTCGCGCAGTGTGGCCATGTCCGCTCCCTCCTACCGCGCGCCGAGGTACTG
>SKKZ01000025.1 GCA_007123455.1 Coriobacteriia bacterium
GCAAGCCCGAGTGCAAGAGCCAGTCCGACAGGACCGGCGCCGACGATCACCACAGGGACAGCCGGGCCGCAGGGTTCGCTCGTCCGTTGCCGGGACCGCTCCTGCTCTGTGTCGTGGGCCGGATCGCCGTGGTGCTGTTCGGCCATGGGATCTCCTCGTACGACAGCACTTTCTGCGCTTGTACCCAAAGCGGCCTCACGCTCGTGCTGCTTCACGGGAGATGTCCTGCGGATGCACGGTTCCGAGTATGAGGTTTCCGTCCGAACGTATGGGGGGTTGGTGCACGCGGCACCGGCAGGAGGCTCGATGGAAGAGACGGCCGTACGACTCTCGGGCGGATAGCACGTCCCGGTTTGTGTTTCGGGGGGTCGGGGTAGCCCAATTGATGAGGGCGCGCGCAGGGAGCGGTGCCTTCCGAAGAAACCGTTGAGAGATTGGAGTTGCCATGTCGAATCAGAAACCCGATGACAGTCGGTCGAAAGACACGTCCGGCCAGAGCAGTAACGACAATATGCAGGGCAACGCGGGGGAGACCCACCAAACAGCAGGCGGCACGCATCCTGCGCTGACAACCAACCAGGGCGTACCGGTGTCAGATGATCAGAATTCGCTGAGAGCCTTCGAACGGGGACCGACCCTTCTGGAAGACTTCCACTTCCGCGAGAAGATCATGCACTTCGATCATGAGCGCATTCCCGAGCGTGTCGTACATGCACGCGGCACCGGCGTCCACGGAACGTTCACCCTCTCGAAGTCACTTCGCGAGTACACGACCGCGAAGCTCTTCACGGAAGTCGGCAAGGAGACCCCGGTGTTCACCCGCTTCTCCACTGTCGTAGGCGGAGCGGGCTCTATCGACACGCCACGCGATGTACGGGGATTCGCCGTGAAGTTCTACACCGAGGAAGGCAACTACGACCTTGTGGGCAACAACATCCCCGTGTTCTTCATCCAGGATGCGATCAAGTTCCCCGATCTCGTCCACTCGATCAAGATGGAGCCGGACAGCGGTATCCCTCAGGCAACTGCTGCACACGACACGTTCTGGGACTTCATCTCCCACACCCCTGAAGCGATGCATATGATCATGTGGGTGATGTCCGATCGCGCCATCCCGCGCTCCTTCCGCATGATAGAGGGGTTCGGCGTGCACAGCTTCCGGCTCATCAACGAATCGGGCGAGAGCACCTTCGTCAAGTTCCACTGGCGCCCCAAGCTCGGACTTCAGTCCACAGTGTGGGATGAGGCCATGAAGATCGCCGGTGCCGACCCCGATTTTCACCGCCGTGACATGTTCAAGTCGATACAGAGGGGCGACTTCCCAACGTGGGACCTCGCCGTGCAACTGTTCACCGAGGAGGAGGCCGCGGAGTTTCCCGTCGACCACCTAGACCCGACGAAGATAGTTCCGGAAGAGATCGTCCCGCTCACCGTCATCGGCAGCATGGTCTTGGACCGCTGGCCGGACAACTTCTTCGCGGAGACCGAGCAGGTGGCGTTCTGCCCGGCCAACATCGTGCCCGGAATCGATTTCAGCAACGATCCCTTGCTCCAAGGACGGCTGTTCTCGTATCTCGACACCCAGCTGTCCCGCCTTGGCGGACCCAACTTCCAGCAGCTTCCGATCAACGCTCCAAAGGTCCCTGTAGATAACAACCAGCGTGACGGGCACATGCAGATGGCCGTTCACAAGGGGAGGACGCACTACGAGCCGCAGTCGCTCGAATCCGACACACCGCTCGAATCGCCGGACGGCTTCTCGAGTTTCCCCGAGCCGACGGAAGCCGGGAACAAGGAACGCATCCGTGCCGCCTCGTTCGCAGATCACTACAGCCAGGCACGACAGTTCTATCGCAGTCAAAGCCCGGTCGAGCAGGCGCATATCGCCTCGGCGCTGGTGTTCGAGCTATCGAAAGTCGAGACCCCTCACGTGAGAGAGAACATGGTCTCCCACCTGATCAACATCGATGTGGATCTTGCGAAGAGGGTAGCTGACAAGCTCTCGATCGAGGAACTTCCGGAAACGCCGAAGTCGGCCGCGCCGGTGCAGGACCTACCCGTCTCACCTGCGACCACGCTCATCGGCAGAATGGCGGACACCCTCGAGGGTCGGGCCGTGGGCATCCTCGTCACCGATGGCTCCGACGCATCGGCCGTCGCAACCCTGCGCAAGACAGCCGAAGACGCGGGGGCTGTCGTGACGATAGTGGCCCCGAAGATCGGAGCCGTGAACGCGACGGGGCGCCATAAGCTGAATGCCGACGTACAACTCGCAGGCTCGCCATCGGTCTTCTACGACGCCGTGGCGGTGGTTCTGTCGGAGGATGGCGGCAAGGAGCTGGCCAAGGAATCAGCGGCAAAGGATTTCGTTGCTGACGCGTACGCCCATCTAAAGGCAATAGCGGTAGACGAGGGCGCTCAGGCTCTTCTCGATGCAGCCGGTGTGGAGCGCGATGCCGGAATCGTCGACGCTGCAGATACTGATGGCTTCCTCAAGGTGGCGAAGACCCGTCAGTGGGACCGCGAGCCGAGAGTGAGATCTCTCCCGTAGACTCTTCTATACCTTTCACCATGAGCGCGGCCGACTGCACGACCGGTGCGGCCGGCTGCGCTTCCCTATGTCGCGGATACGAGACTCCTCCGCCTTCGGCCTGATGAGGTATCCGAGCAGGATTCCGGGGGCCGAGCCGCTCCGGGTTTACCGTCCGAGGCGGCCCGGGAAGAATCAACGCATGCGATGTCCGGCAGTGAGGTGATACCGATGGGACATGGTCATGAACGAAGTGACGAGCAAACGATGATGATTACAGGCGCGTTGTTCGCGTCCGGAGCGACTTTGGTCGCATACGGACTTACCCGACGCTCCTGGTGGGGGCGGATGCTCGGATTCGGTGCGGGCGTGGTTCTCGGCGCGCAGGCTGTCGCCGTGCTCAAGGGGGAATCCCTCGGTGCGATGCTAAGCGGAAGAGGCGGCGGATCGATAGAGCGGAGCATCC
>SKKZ01000045.1 GCA_007123455.1 Coriobacteriia bacterium
ACAAGCCGAGGAGCCCCTTCCCGAAGCCGGTGATGGCTCCCTTCGCCGAGCGACGGACGAAGATCTCCTCGACGATACGGCCCTTGAGCACGACGGCCAGAGCGAACGCCCACGTGAGTATCGCTCCCGCGGCGTCCGGCAGCGCGAGGGCGGCACCAACAGCTATGAAGAGCGCTATGGTGCTCAACTCCTCGAACAGCGCTCCGGCGACGTCACCGGCCTTCCACCGGGCGTACGCGCTCACGATAACGCCGAACGAAACCTGCACCACACCGAGGAGCACCGCCAGAATGAGGAACAACTCGAGCTGGCCGAGCGGGTCTATGAGCGGCTGATACTGGAGGAATGCGGGAAGCGACTGCTCCGGGAGCGCGAAGTAACCCCGGGTCGCGACACCGACCAGCATCGAAGCGACGCCGCCGAGCATGACCAGATCCATGAACTTGCGAACGCCCGCGGCGACATCCAACTTGTTCTTCACGAGCCACGCGCCGGTCAAGAGCATGGCTCCGTAGCCCACATCCCCGATGGTTATCCCGAAGAACAGGAAGAAGAACCCCGCAAGCAGAGGTGTCGGATCGATATCCCCGTACCGGGGACGGCCATACAGATCTGTCAGGATCTCGAACGGCTTGAGGAAGTTCGGGTTCGCGAGCTCGACCGGCACGACGTCCTCGGGACCCGGAGCATCGAACGTCAAGTCGATATCGGGATCGATCGGTTCGAGAGCTGCGACAAGATCCTCGCGCCTGCGCTCCGGCGCCCAGCCGGTCACCACGAATGCCCGCTCGGAGGCGCAGACGCACGATCGTGCTTCCTCGGCGTCTTTCAGGGTCAGCAGCGACTGCACGAGTCCCACCGCACGTGCGTGGTACTCCGCGGCAAGCACACGTGAGCTCGCCTCGATCTCGGCCTTCTCCTCTTCCAGCGCGACCATCGCCGCGGCCGCACGCGATCGCTCTTCGGCGGGGTAGTCCTCGAGACCGGGGAAGCTCACCTCGACGAACTCGGTGAGCGCGAGGATCGCGCGCACCTCTTCGAGGGAGTCGCGGTGCGCCATCACCACCCACGCCTCGAGCTGAGCGGTGGCACCGACCTCGGCAACGGAGACATCGGTGACGGACTCTCGCAGGGTCTGTCGTATCTCGTCCGACGCCGTGACCGGTACCGTCCCGGTGAAGAGCACGACGTGCTCGGTCCCCTTCCACTGTGAGATCTGTAGATGGAGACCTTCCCACGGTGCGAGGTCGTGCACGAGCTCTTTCAGGTGTGTGTGTTCGCGCTCGATGACACCCAGGCGTTCCGCCATCACATCACAGTCGACGCACAACTCGCCGAGCGCATCTTCTTCGGCGAGGCGCTCGAACTCGCTCACCGACAGATGCACCTTCTCGGATATCAGGGAGGAGAATGGCGCATCCGACGTGTGAAACCTGTTGAGGAAGTCGCGAACGAACAAGGCGCGCCCGATGCGCTCCTCGAGGACATTCAAGCGATCCTGATCGGGTTCGAGCGCATCGATCTCATCGAACGGTATCTCGCTCACATCGATCTCGATGACACCGGCACGCTGGAGCCTGCGGACGGTCTGGTCGAGCACGGCGGCGTGACCGATAACCGAAACGCGCATCATGCGGGAGATCGCCATGCAGCCTCACCGCTCCAGGTCTTCGAGCGCTGCCTGTACTGCCCGCTCGATGCGGGATTCTGCGTGACGGAGGAACTTCGCGAGTTCGCGTTCCGAGTCGGCGGTGATGCGTGCCGCCTCGGCATCCGCGTTCCGCAGGATGTTGGCGGTGAGAGTCGCACTCTCTTCGGCGGCCTCGCGCGCGGCGGTCGTCTTGATGAGTTCGGCGTCAGCGGCCGCCTCGAGGTGCATGTCCCGGGCGCGTCCGCGCGCGTCTGCAACGGCGTGACGTGCCCGCTCCTCTCCATGCAAGATTTCCTCGAGCTTCTCCATTCAGTCCCTGGTCCCCTCAGCCCGGAAAAACCTAGTGCAATGGTAACAGCACACATGCGTCGCCGCCGCGCGAGGGTGGGAACTCGCGTGCTATACTGACCGCCGACATGCAGCCTTGGTTTACATCCTTCGACATGCCACAAGAAACCCCTTCCCCCCTCCTCCAGACTCCGCGTTCCGTAGCGCGTTCACACAGGCGCCGTCGCAACCGCGGAATCCGTAACGCCATCGTAGCGGTGCTCGCACTCCTGGCACTGCTCGCAGGCGGTCTTCTGTACGCCCTCGACTTCTCCGCTCCCCCGGGAACGAACATCTCTTCCGCGCTTCCGGCGGGCGCTGAAGCAACCGTGACACCGGAACCGGCAATGGAGCCGGTGGAGACCCCCGCTCCGAGTTTGCCGGCTACCCTCACCATCTCCGCGGTGGGCGACATCCACTTCGATCGCCAGGTCAAAGAGCTGATTGCGCGCGAGGGCGGGCTGGCGCCGCTCAAGTACGTTGCCGAGAGACTGGCATCGGCTGACGTGGCCGTCGGCAATCTCGAGAGCCCACTGTCCAACGGCGGCACGCCGTGGCCCGACAAGGACGTGCGATTCCGCGGCGACCCGCGTGGCATCGAAGGGCTGAAGGCCAGCGGGTTCACGTTCCTCTCGCTCGCGAACAACCACATCCTGGACTATGGCACCGAAGCCCTCATGGATACGGTCGAGGCACTCGATCTCGCCGGCATCGGGTACGCCGGGGCGGGCATCGACCGGGCGGCGGCGTGGAAGCCCGCGGTCGCGACCTACGGCGAGACTACCGTCGCTTTCCTCTCCTTCAGCCATATCCTCCCCGCCGGGTTCATCGCGACCGACAGCAGGGCAGGCCTGGCACCGGGCCGTACCGACATGGAAGCGGTGACCGATGCCATCCGCGCCGCTAAAGACGAGCATGACTACGTGCTGGTCTCGTTCCACTGGGGCGTCGAGTACATGGACGATGCCAACGCCGATCAGGTGCGCGACGGCCGGGCCGCT
>SKKZ01000077.1 GCA_007123455.1 Coriobacteriia bacterium
ATAAAGCCCGACAGCGGTGGCGTGCCGATCATGCCGAGCGCGGCAACGGCGAACACCGCCATCGTCACCGGATAGCGCCGGGCGATGCCGTGCATCTGGCTCACCCGTTGCACGCCGGCGTCACGGGCGAGCACGCCCGCACACAGGAAGAGTGCCCCCTTCATGAACGCATGATTCGTGATGTGCACGAGGGCCCCGGTAAGTGCCCCGGCACCGAGCAGGAACGCTCCGAGCGTGACGTAGGCCATCTGGCTGATCGTGGAGTACGCAAGACGCCGCTTGAGGTCGTCCTGGCGGATCGCGACCACCGCGGCCGATATCACGGTGAACGCAGCGAGGGCGGCAAGCCATCGATCCATGCCCAGTGCGCTGAGCCACCCGGGACCGACGATCTCGTAGACGACCCGCACGATCGCGAAGGCGCCTGCCGCGACCATGACCCCGGAAAGGACAGCGGAGAAGGGCGCCGGTGCCGCGGGATGCGCGTCGACGACCCACCCGTGCAGCGGCACCAGGGCGGCCTTCACGCCGAACCCCGCGACCAGCAACACGGCGGCGAGCGCGACCGAAGCGGGAGCAGCGTCGGGCGGGAGTATCCCGCCGGGTTCGAACCCGAGCGTGCCGGCGAGCGTGAACGTGAGCGCCGCCCCCATGACGAGCAGGCTGCCGCCCGACGCGATGTAGACGATGTACTTGCGGCCTGCCGCGACGGCCTTGGCGGTCCCTTCGTGCACGATCAGCGCGTACGACAGAATCGAGAACAGTTCGTAGAGCGCGAGCAGGGTGAAGAAGTCTCCGGCGTAGGCCACGCCCATCAGACCCGCCAGACAGAGCATCGAGAAGGTGTGGTAGCGGCCCGCACGCGGGTCGTCGCGCAAGTATCCCACCGCAAACACGAACGTCACGAGCCACAAGCCGGCGACGGTCAGGCCGAAGAGCGCGCCGGCCGCGTCCACGCGAAGCGACAGATACAGGTCGGGCGCGACGCGGAACAGGCGCATCTGAGCAGACACGCCGGCCGGCACGTCGGATACCAGCTTCGCGGCGAGCAGAAGCGTCGTGCCGACGACGACGCCCTGAAGCGCGTTCGCGCGGGAGCGCGGCATCTTCGTATAGCCGAGCGCCAGCACAGCGCCTGCGAGCGGCAGGAGGATGGTCAGCACCACCGGCGAGAAGAGGATCTCTGCGATAAGCGACATCGATACCTCCTCACATGCCGAACGCGTACATGACGGCGGTCCGGGCGATCGAGAGCGGCATGCCCGGCAGATCGCTCGCCAGGCCGAAGAGGAGCACCAACGCGCCGCACGCGACGGTGGGATAGAGCAGCGACGGGCGAGCCTCCCCGATCACGGGCTCGGGGTCCACCGGCTTGAAGAACGCCCGGTAGAGCAGGGGAAACCAGTAGGCCGCGTTGAGGAGCGCGCTGATCGCCATCACCACGGCGACCCAGCGCATGCCCGAGTCGAACCCGCCCACGGACATATGCCACTTGCTGATGAAGCCCGCCAGCAGCGGCATGCCGGTAAAGCCGAGCGCAGCGACCCCGAAGGCGGTCATGGTGACCGGCATACGCCTTCCGATGCCGTCCATCTCGCTGATGCTGGTCTTGCCGGTCGTGCGCTGGATGGCGCCTGCGGCGAAGAACATGGTGACCTTCTGTGCGGCCTGATTGGCGATGTGGACTATCGCGCCGGTCGCCGCCCACGGATTGAGCATCGCCACACCGAGCAGGACGTAGGAGAGCTGGCTGATGGTCGAATACGCGAGCCGCCTCTTGAGGTTGTCCTGCAGAAGCGCCATGACCGACGCGGTCACTATGGTGAACGCGGCCAGGTACGCGAGGTAGTCGGTGAGCCGTACCTGCTGGAGCAGCTCGACGCCGAACACGTCGTGGATCGTGCGGACGACCCCGAACGCGCCGGCCTTGACCACCGCGACCGCATGCAACAGCGCGCTCACCGGCGTCGGCGCCACCATCGCTCTGGGTAGCCACCCGTGCAACGGCATGACCGCAGCCTTGACCCCGAACCCGAGCACCAGCGCGGCGAAGAGGAGCCCGAGCGCCAGCGAGCCGGTGTCGTGCGGGACGATACCGCGCTGCCCGAAAGCGAGCGTGCCGCCCGACACGACGTACGTCATCGCCGTGCCCAGCAGGATCACCGCGCCCCCGGTCAGGGTGTACCCGAGGTAGGTGCGCCCGGCCCGCAGCGCCTCGGGCGTCTCGTCGTGAACGACGAGCGGATAGGCGCTGATGGTGAGTATCTCGTAGAAGATGAAGAGCGTCAGGAGGTTTTCGGCGAAGGCGAGAGCCACCGTCGTCGAGACGCACAGAGCGAAGAAGCCGAAGAACCTGCTGCGCGAGAGCTCGCCGTCCATGTAGCCGATCGAGTACACGGTTGCCGCGACCCAGAGCAGCGAGGAGACCGAGGCGAACGCCATCCCGAGCGCGTCGGCACGAAACCCGATGCCGAGGCCGGGTGCGAACTCCGCGAACCGGAAGGTGTAGACCGTTCCGACGACGGTGCCGGGCAGCATCGAAGCGACCACGATCAGCTTGAGCACCGCCGCGCTCAGGCTCCAGAACTGTCGCCAGCCCGCGCTTCGCCCTGTGGCAAAGACGAGCAGGGCGCACGTGAAGGAGAGTACCGGCGCGACTGCGGGCCTGATGTCTACTATCTCCACGGGCCTCACCCGCCCCCGAGAAGCCGCACCACGCCCGGAAGCGCGATGCCTACCGGGATTTGGGCGAACATCCCTGCCAGCACCGAGAGCGCAGCGAGGGCGACGACGGGGACGAGCATGGCAAGCGGCGGCTCACCTGCCGTCTCCACTTCCTCGTGCACGGCGGGGCGGAAGTAGAACGCGTTGACGACGCGCAGGTAGTAGGCGAGCGCGAGGAGCGCGCTGAAGACGAGTGCGGCGGCGAGCACCGGGC
>SKKZ01000012.1 GCA_007123455.1 Coriobacteriia bacterium
AGCTACGACCTCAGCGACCTCATCGAAGCCGACGAAGTATGGCTTGTCCGGACTCTCCATGAACCGATCCATGTCGAACTCGAAGACTCCTCGCCGGCCGCGGTCCGCGTGCAGTGAAACGATAACCCTGTCGCCCATAGCCGGCTCATCAAGCGTGACGACGAGGTCGCGGCTCTCGCCCTCCCCGACCTGCAGCAACCCGATACGCATCCCGGGCATTCCTTCATCGTCGAGGTGCACTACGATCCACGAGTCGTCGGGAGCGAGAACGCGGGAAACGACGATCTCGTTCCGGGCACCGGGCTGGTCCTCGACTTCGAGTGCGACGTTCTCTTCGGCCACCACCACACCGACCATCATGAAATCGTTCACCCTTGCCTGGGCGAACGTCCAGGCCGTAAGCGACACCGCGAGCACTGCCACCAGTGCAACGATGAAGATCGCTCCAAACCTCCTCATGGGAAGCGTCCTTTCTCTCTGCAGCAACCGCTACACGGTCGCCTTGCGCATGCTCGGCTTGAACCGGCGCAGGAGTAGCGAACTGGACACCACGCTGACGCTGGAAAGCGCCATCGCGGCACCGGCGAGTTCGGGCCTCAGGAAACCAAGGGCCGCCACAGGTATACCGAGTGAGTTGTAGCCGAGTGCCCAGACGAAGTTCCATCGGATACGCCGGATGGTCGCGCGTGACAGCTCGATGGCGGTGACCACATCGCGCAGGTCGTCCTTCATGAGCACGATACCGCCGGTCTCCATGGCCACGTCGGTACCCGCACCCATGGCGATGCCGATGTCGGCTTGCGCGAGCGCAGGCGTGTCGTTGATGCCGTCTCCCGCCATCGCAACGGAAAGGCCGAGCTCCTGCAGCTTGGCCACTTCCTCGGCCTTGTGCTCCGGGAGGACCTCGGCAAGCACATGATCTGCAGGTATGCCGGCCTGGGCTGCGATCGCCTCCGCGGTCCGGCGGTTATCGCCGGTGATCATGTAGACCTCGACGCCCATGCCACGAAGGCGCGTAACCGCCTCACGTGAGTTCTCCTTGAGCGTGTCGGCGACTGCGATGAGGCCAGCCGGCACCCCATCCACTGCGGTGAGCATGACGGTCTTGCCCTCGCTCTCGAGCTGTTCGATGCGTGATGCCCACGACGACACGTCGACCCCTTCGCGGGCCATGAGCTTGCGGTTACCGAGAACCACCCTGCGGTCTTCTACCGTGCCTTCGACGCCGTGCCCCGGGACAGCGGCGAACCCGCTGACCTGGGGAAGCTCGATGCGAGACTCCTTCGCATGAGTAACGATGGCCTCGGCGAGCGGATGCTCGCTCGAACGCTCGAGGGCGGCGGCGAGACGGAAGAACTCCGCGCGGCTGAACGTGTCGGTGAACGTCTCGTACTCGGTCACCACGGGCTTGCCGTGGGTGAGCGTACCGGTCTTGTCGAAGACGATGGCGTCGGTCTTGTGCGTCGTCTCGAGCGCCTCACCACTCTTGATGAGCACGCCGTTCTCGGCACCCTTGCCCGTCCCGACCATGATCGCGGTCGGTGTGGCGAGTCCGAGGGCACACGGACATGCGATCACGAGTACCGCCGTGCCCACGAGCAGCGCTTTGACGAACGGCGTGAAGCCGTCGAGCGCCTCGGGAAACAGGCCCGGCACGATGAGCAGCCAGATGAGGAACGTCACGATTGCGAGCACGACGACTGCCGGAACGAAGTAGGAGCTGACGTAGTCCGCGAAGCGCTGGATCGGCGCTTTGGAGCCCTGCGCCTCCTCCACGAGCTTCACGATCTGGGCGAGCGCGGTGTCCTTGCCGACCTTGGTCGCGCGGAACTTGAACGAGCCGAGCTTGTTGATGGTCGCACCGATGACGGTGTCGCCCTCGTGCTTCTCCACCGGGATCGACTCGCCGGTAAGCATCGACTCGTCGACCGAGGAACGTCCCTCGATGACGACTCCGTCGACCGGGACCTTCTCGCCGGGGCGCACCACGACGATGTCGCCGGCGACCACCTGCTCGACCGGAATGTCGGACTCGATGCCACCGCGTACCACGCGCGCGGTCTTTGCAGCGAGCCCCATGAGCTTCTTGATGGCATCGCCTGTCTTACCCTTCGCTCGCGCCTCGAGCAATTTGCCGAGGATGACGAAGGTGATGAGCATCGCGGCCACCTCATAGAACACCGGCTCTTCGACGAGCCAGAACGTAGCGGCGAGGCTGTAGAAGTATGCCGCAGACGTGCCGAGCGCTATGAGCGTGTCCATATTGCCCATGCGCCGCTTGAGCGCATGCCAGAAGCCGCGGTAGAACTGGGCACCTGCGATGAACTGGACTGGCGTTGCGAGCACGAGCCCCATGTACTTCATGACCATGTGCGGGTCCCATGCGCCCCCGAACGTGTTCGCGAGCCAGGTGGCAACAACCACAGGGATGACGTCCATGAACGGCGGCACCATCGTGAACAGGAATGCAGGGACCGCGAGACTGGCACTGAAGATGAGCAGGTTACGCTGCTGACGCGTGTGACGCTCCTGCGCGTCCTTCTGGAGATCGCGTGCGCTCTCTCCTCCGAAGTCCTCGGCCTCGGGCAGCACGAGGGCGTCGTAACCGCTCGACTTGACAGCCCCGATGAGCGCGTCGACGCTGACGGCTTCGGGGTCGAAGGTGACCGTAGCGCTCTCTGCAGCGAGGTTGACGACGGCCTCCGAGACGCCGGGAAGACCGGCGAGCGTGCGCTCGATGATGGCCTGACACGATGAGCAGGTCATCCCGGTGATGCCGAGCGTAACCTTAGTGCCTGTCGAGCGATCGAGGCCTGGTTGTGTCGACGTACTTTCCGCCTTGAGCGGTGTGGCCTCGTAGCCCGCGGCTCTGATTGCGGCAACGATCCCTTCCTCATCGATTGAAGCCGGATCGTAGACGACGGA
>SKKZ01000155.1 GCA_007123455.1 Coriobacteriia bacterium
AGATCCGGAACCGGGTGTTACACGAGTCCCTGGTCCCTCATCGCGCCGGCGACCTTCAGGAACCCCGCGATGTTCGCGCCGTTGACGTAGTTGCCCGGGGTGCCGTACTCGTCGGCGGCGTCGATGCAGGCCGCGTGGATATTCTTCATGATGGTCTGGAGCCGGGCGTCGACTTCGTCGCGCGGCCAGTTGAGGCGCATCGAGTTCTGTGCCATCTCGAGACCCGAGGTTGCCACGCCGCCCGCATTGGCCGCCTTGCCGGGGCCGTAGAGGATGCCGGCATCGACGAACTGATCGACCGCAGCGCTGTCCGACGGCATGTTGGCGCCCTCGGACACGAGCATGACGCCGTTGGCGAGGAGGTTCGCGGCGTCGGTGCCGTTGATCTCGTTCTGGGTGGCCGAGGGGAAGGCGCAGTCGGCCTTGATGTCCCACATCGGGTTGTGGTCGAGGTCCGGGTCCACCGGCGTGTACACGGCGCTCGGGTACTTCTCCGCGTACTCGCTGATCCTGCCGCGGCGGACGTTCTTGAGTTCCTTGATGAACGCGAGTTTTTCGCGGTCGATACCGGTCTCGTCGTGGACGAAGCCGCCGGAGTCAGAGACCGTGACGGCGGTGCCGCCCAGGTCGAGGATCTTTTCGATGGTGTACTGTGCGACGTTGCCGCTACCGGATACGAGACAGGTCTTGCCGTGGAAATCATCGTTGCGCGTGGCAAGCATCTCCGCTGCGAAGTACACGCATCCGTATCCGGTCGCCTCGGGGCGGATGAGCGAGCCGCCCCAGTCGAGCCCCTTGCCGGTCAGCACGCCGGTGAACTCGTTACGGAGGCGCTTGTACTGGCCGAACATGAAGCCGATCTCCCGGGCGCCCACGCCGATGTCGCCGGCGGGCACGTCGGTGTCCGGGCCGATGTGGCGTGCGAGCTCGGTCATGAAGCTCTGACAGAAGCGCATGACCTCCGAGTCGCTCTTGCCCTTCGGGTCGAAGTCCGAGCCGCCCTTGCCTCCGCCCATGGGCAGGGTCGTCAGCGCGTTCTTGAAGATCTGCTCGAACCCGAGGAACTTCAGGATCGAGAGGTTCACCGACGGGTGGAAGCGCAGTCCGCCCTTGTACGGCCCGAGGGCGCTGTTGAACTCGACACGGTAGCCGCGGTTGACCTGGAAGTCACCGTGGTCGTCCTGCCACGGCACCCGGAAGATGATCACGCGCTCCGGCTCGGCCATCCGCTCGATCATCCGCGTCTCACGGTACTCGGGGTGCCGGTCGAGGACCGCCGAGCACGATTCGACGACCTCGGCGACCGCCTGCATGAACTCGGGCTCGCCCGGGTTCTGCGCCTTCATCTGTTCGATGAGCTCACGTGTGCTGTCCGACATGCGTCGCCTCCGATAGCGCCGGGGTTATCCGTGGGGGGTATGGTAAACCGAGCGGACCAGTAGCGCTACCCGCCGATGGCGCAGACCTCGGAAAGGTAGACGACGCCCTCCTGCTTGAGCATATCGGCCCAGAGGAAGATGCAGCGGCCTTCGAGGTCGTCCGCGTCGATGACATGGATGAGGTCGGCTCGGTCGGCGTGACCGGGCAGAAGCTCCGGGAGACGGTTCGGACACGATTCGAGCAGGTCAGTGTTGAGAAGCGAGCCCTGCCGTCCCGGTGCGACCCCCATGTAGCCGATCTCCAGGTCGACGAGGTCGTTGAAGAAGTGGGTGCCGAGCGAGAGGTCGGGCGTGAGTCCCTCGTGCATCGCTGCGACCTCACAGAGCATGCTGACGTTCTTGATCTGCGACAGTGTCACGGGGATGCCGAGTTCGGGCATGCTCGTGCCCCACCGTCCGGGGCCGACGAGCATCGTCGTGCGCAGGCGCTCTGCGTGATTGGTGATCTTGCCGAGGAGGCGGGCGACCTCGTAGCGCTCCTTCGTCGGTAGCGCTCCGTACAGCTCGGGAACCACGTACACGATGCGGTCCACCTCGGTGGCGACGCTCTGGCCGATCAGCGGCCCGTGAGTCTGCAGCAGGATGTCCTTGACCGGGATGTGTCCCGGGGACTGAACGTGGATGAGGTTCTCGGCGAAGTGGAACGGACGGCACTGTAGCAGGTTGATCCGGTACTCCTCGTCGGAGAGGAAGTTGACCGTGAACTCGATGTCGATCGGGTGCTGGTACGCGTCGGCCACCACGCGCATCATGTCGCGCATCTCTTCAGGGTACGGGGTCTTGGTGAGCAGGTTCTTGAACGTGAGCACGTACGGGAAGACGTTAGTGACGCGGGCCTCCCGCGCCCGCCGCTCCAGATCGGTGTCGCGCGAGGCGAACATCTCGATCGGCAACCCCTCGGCTTTGCCTGCCACCTCCTCGAAGGTCCGCGAGACGTGCGCGTTCTCCTCGAGGTCGATCACGTTGACGACGTGCTGGCTGTACTTGCGGATCTCGTCGGAGGAGCCGTCGGGTCGCAGCATCGGGGCGTTGAGGGCGACAACCCGCGTGTAGTCATCGTCGTGGCGGTCGACCGCACGCGTGCCGAGCCCGAAGACGAGGCGCAACATGCCCTGCTCGGGGTCGATCTTCTTGCTCCACACGTACGGGTTGAACGAATAGCCGACCCCCCCGATATGCGGGAAGTACAGATCATCGTAGAACTGACCCGACACGCGCTGCACGAGAAGCGCCATCTGCTCGTCGCGGTGGAGCAGCCCACGATGTCTTCGGTAGGAGAGCGCTTCGGCGCTCATGGTGCTCGCGTAGATGGTGCGCACCGCCTCCATGAAGTTCGCAAGACGCTCTTCGGGATCGCCCTGGTTCGCGCAGAACACGCTCTCGTACTTGCCGGAGAAGGAGTTCCCGTACGCGTCCTCCAGCAAGCTCGAGGAGCGTACGATCACCAGGGACTGCCCGAAGTACTCGAGGATCTCGCGGAACTGGG
>SKKZ01000220.1 GCA_007123455.1 Coriobacteriia bacterium
CGATGCCCGAGAACACCATCAGGAAGTTGAGCGCGGTGCGCTCGGCGGCGAGCACGACCGCCGCGTCGCCCGAGACGCCGGCCACGGCGGTCCCCGCTGTCACCCGGTCGCCGTCGGCGGCGAGCGGCTCGAACACGACGCCATCCCCCGCACCCGCGGCACGGGCCAGAAGCACGTAGACGCGCTTCGCTACCGCGATCCCGCACACCACCCCGTCTCCGCGTGCGACGATGCGCCCCGAGAAGATCGCGCGTCCGGACACCACCGACGCCGTGGTCACGTCGCGGGCGAGCAATCCCGGAGCACCGCCGGCGCCGGGCGCAAGGAACATACCGACCGACACTCCCAGGTCCTCGGCGAGAGCGCGCGCGACGACGTCGTCCACGGATGCGGGAACAGATGGAGTCACCGACGGTCTCCCTCCGCTACGTGCGCGATCGAGCGCGACACGGGAACGAAGCGCGGCACCGAGCCCCGGCGCCAGACGAGATGTCCCGCCCAGTGCGCGTCGTCGCGCCCGGGAAAGTCGACCCGGCTGTGCGCGCCGCGTGTCTCGGCCCGCACCCGTGCGGCGTGCGTGATGAGCGCGGCGACCGTGATCATGTTCTGCACCTCGAGCTCCTCGGGGCGCCGCAGGCTCACGTCGAGCAGGCGGCTCAATCCCTCGAGCACGATGGCCGCCTCGGAGAGCCCGCCCTCCGAGCGCGTCATCCCCGCGAAGCCCGTCATCGTCTGTTGCAGAGTGGATCGGGCGGTGCCGATCGTGAGCGCCGCCGTGGTGTCGATCGGTGCGGAGACGATCCTGCCGGCCCGCTCGGCATGGTCGCCGTCGCTCAACGCACGCGCGATGCGACGGGAGAAGACGACCCCTTCGAGCAGCGAGTTCGACGCGAGGCGGTTCGCTCCGTGCAGCCCCGAGGCGGTGACCTCGCCGGCCGCGTAGAGCCCCGACAGCGAAGTGCGCCCCTCGAGATCGACCTTCACGCCGCCGACCATGTAGTGAGCCGCCGGCGCCACGGGTACGAGCTCGCCCGCAAGATCGTAGCCGGCCTCGGTGACCCGCTCCCAGATGGTAGGGAAGCGCTCGCGCAGGTGATCTTCGCCGAGATGACGGGCGTCGAGCCACACGTGCGGCTGCTGGCAGCGCACCATGACGCGCTCGATCTCGCGGACCACCACGTCGCGCGGCGCGAGCTCGGCAAGCGGGTGTATCCCGGGCATGAAGCGCTCGCCCTTGCAGTCGAGCAGATAGGCGCCCTCACCGCGCAGCGCCTCGGTGATGAGCGTCTTGGGGTGGTCGTCGTGGTCGAGCGCGGTGGGGTGGAACTGCACGAACTCCACGTCGGAGATGTCCGCACCCGCACGCCACGCGGCCGCAAGACCGTCTCCCGTCGCTATCGCCGGGTTGGTCGTCACGCGGTAGACCTGGCCGCATCCTCCGGTCGCGAGCACCACCGAGTCCGCCCAGAAGACCGCGGGTCGGCGCGTCGAGCCGTCGAGCACGATCGCGCCCACACACCGGTCCCCTGCCGTGAGCAGATCGACGAGGAAGTGCTCCTCGATGAGATCGACATGGGCTGCCGAGCGCACCGCGGCGGTAAGCGCCTCCTGGATGGTCACGCCGGTGGCGTCTCCGGTGTGCAGCACGCGCGGCAGGCTGTGCCCGCCTTCGCGAGCAAGACTGACTCCGCCGGCCGCGGTCAGGTCGAAGCGGACCCCGAATCCCTCGAGGTCGGCAAGGGCGGCGGCGGCCTCGCCTACGACCGCACGCACCACGTCCTCGTCGCACAACCCCTGGCCGGTCACGAGCGTGTCGGCGTGGTGCAACTCGACCGAGTCCGCCTCGCCCACCGCGCCGGCGATGCCGCCCTGCGCGTACCAGGTGCCCGTCTCGCTCAGCCGCGCCTTGGTCACCAGTCCGACCCGGCAGTCGGGCCCGAGCGAGAGCGCCGCCATGAGACCGGCGATCCCCGAGCCCACCACCAACACGTCGAAACGGTGCTGAGGCAGGTCGTCGGTATCGAACTCCAGCAGGTAGCGCCTGCCGAGCGACTCGGGAAGCTCACCTGCTCTCAGACGGCGCTCGTCGGGCAGGAAGGTCCCTCCCGTGCGCCGCTCGCGCGCCAGGTCGTGCTCCGCCCGGTGGGTGTCGGGGCGCTCAGCCAAGCGCCACCATCCGCTCGACCGCGCCGAGCGCTGCCCGTGCGGTGCCCGGATCCACCTCGATGGCGGTCCGCATACCCGCGAGCGAGTCGCGCACCTTCTCGATGGTGGTGACCTTCATGTTCGGACAGAGCATGCGCGGCGTCAGGTTCACGAACTGCTTGCCGGGCGCGGCCTTCGCCAGGCCGTGCAGAAGCCCTTCCTCGGTGAGGACGATGAACTCATCGGCGTTCGAGCTCGCGGCGTAGCGCAGCATCTGGCTGGTCGAAAGCACGGCGTCGGCAAGCGCCGTCACCTCGGGCCGGCACTCGGGATGTGCGATCACCTCGGCCGAAGGGTGGCGCTCCATCGCGTCACGTACCTGCTCGACGGTCACCTCGTCGTGCGTAGGGCACCAGCCCTCCCAGGCGATGACCTCCACGTCGGGCACTTGCGAGCCGACCCACGCCGCCAGGTTACGGTCGGGACCGAAGAGGATGCGCGGCGCATCGAGCGAGCGCACGACTTCGACGGCGTTGGCAGACGTGCAGCAGATGTCGGAGAGCGCTTTGACCACGGCCGAGGAGTTCACGTAGGTGACCACCGGCACACCGGGATGCTCCTCGCGCCATGCGGCGAGCTGCTCGCCGGTGAGCATGTCTGCCATCGGGCAGCCCGCACCCGGCTCGGGCATGAGGACGATCTTGTCGGGCGAGAGGATCTTGGCGGTCTCGGCCATGAAGTGCACGCCTGCAAAGA
>SKKZ01000079.1 GCA_007123455.1 Coriobacteriia bacterium
CGGCTGCGCTCGTAGCGGAAACGCATGCGAGAAGGAGCGGGTACATCAGGGGAACGAACAATACCGCGAGCACGAAGTCCTTGCCCTTCGTGTTCACCGACATAGTAGCGAGAAGCGTACCTACACCGGCGATGCCCACGGCTCCTCCGGCGAGAGCGATGGGAATCATCCACAGGTCGCCGCCGTACTCCCTGCCCTGGAGGAACAGAAAGGCGAAGACGGGTATGGTGAGCGCCTGCACGATGAGCAGGAAGATCATGTTGCCGATCGCCTTGGCAAAGAAGATGACCGGGCGGTCGACCGGGGAGAGCAGCAGCGCCTCGAGGCACCCCTGGTCCTTCTCGTGCACGAGCGAGCGGTTCAGGCCGAGCATGCTCGTGAACACGAACGCCAGCCAGAGCAGTCCGGCGGCGATCGTGCGGGGGTCGAACGCGGTTCCGGCCTGAGAGAGCGCGACCTGGTAGACGACCATCGTGAGCAGCGCGTAGATGCCCATCGACGTGATCATCTCCTTGGTGCGCAACTCCATGACGATGTCCTTGCGCAGGATCGCCTTGAACTGCCGCATCGACAATCCGCGACCCGCGGCACGCGTGGCCTCCGCCATGCTATGCCACCCCCAGGCCGACGGTCGCACGGTAGGTCGCGGCGAACCGGTCGTCGTCGATCTCCTCGCGTGGCGCCGACAGCACGAGCTTGCCCTTCGACAGGATGAGCGCGTGACTGCAGAGCGCGAGGCCCTTGTTGAGGTCGTGACTGATCATCACGAAGGTGTGGTCCGCGCGAATCTGCGCGATGAGCGAGTCGAAGATATCGACGGCGTGCGGGTCGAGTCCCGAGTAGGGCTCGTCGAGGAAGAGGACGTCGGGGCGGTGCAATAGCGACCGGGCGATGGAAAGGCGCTGGAGCATACCGCGAGAGAACGTCCGCACCAGGTCGAGTCGGCGGTGGTCGAGCTCTACGGCGACGAGGAGTTCGCGCACCCGATCGGCGGCATCATCGACGCCGTACATATCGGCGAAGAAGCGAAGGTTCTCCTCGGCGGAGAGGTCGGGATAGAGCAGCGGGTTGTGGCTGATGAGGCCTATGTGCTCACGTAGGACGACGGCGTCCTCGACAACGTCGAGGCCCCACACCTTCGCGGTGCCGCTCGACGGCGCGGTCAGTGTCGTCAGCACCTTGACGAGCGTGGTCTTACCGGCGCCGTTGGGCCCGAAGATGGAGAGGAACGCTCCGGACGGCAGGTCGAACGTCACCTTGTCGAGGGCCTTACGCGCGCCGAAGGTCCGGGTCAGATCCCGAACCTCGACCGCCGTACCGTTGTTCGCTCCAGGTTCGGTCATCGCCGCCCTGTCAGACCGGCTCAGGACGCCGTCGCGGCCACATCGCGATCGTTGTACCCACGACGAGCAACCCGAACCCGAACCACACCCAGCTGATGAGCGGGTTGATCTTTACGTTCATCCGTATCTGACCCGCCTGATCGAAGCCCTCGAACACCACGAAGATGTCGCGGAGCGGCTCGACGATGACGTCCACATCGAGGCGGGTCTGGTCCTGGCGGAAGAAGCGCACCTGGCCCGGTGTAGCGACGCCCGTCTGGCGACCGTCACGGTAGACGTGGAAGACGAGCTCGCTGAGCACGTCCTGGTTGGGCAGGGTCTCCTCCTGGAAGCGCTGGAAGATGAAGTCATACCCGCCCACCTCGAACTCGGCACCGGGCTCGGCGGGAATCGTCACCGTCGCATCCTTCACGTACATGGAGGAGCCGACAAGACCGATGATGATGATACCCATACCGAGGTGGGTGAGGTATCCGCCGGACTGGGTCCGGGCCTTGACGATGATATTGCCGAGGGCCCTGAAGAAGCTTTCCTCTTTCGCCAGCGCCCGTTTCTGTGCCCCGACGACGAACAGATAGACCGCTGTCCAGACAGCCAGCGCGCCGACCGCGAATGCGATCATCGCCTCGTAGGTGAAGACCGAGGTCAGCGGAGTGGCGGTGGGGTTGTGGAAGAGGTAGTGCGGCCACATCGCACGCCACCACAGGAATGCGAGGGCGGCGAAGGAGACTGCGGTCGCAACGAGCGGCCATTTGATCTTCATGAAGAACTGGGAGCCGTCGGTCTTCCGCCATGCCAGCAACGGGCATACGGCAAGGATGAAGACGTACAACGTCCCGACCGGACGCGCGATCGCGTCGTAAGTCGCCGGGCCGTACGTCTTGCCGCCCAGAGCAGGCGCGAGCGTGAGCGCGGCGATGACGACGGCCGAAGAAAGCATGATGACGTTATTGAAGTAGTACGATGCCTCCTTCGAAGTGAGGCTCTCGAACTCATCCGCGCCCTTGAACGAGTCGCCGCGCACCAGCACCCCGATAGTGGCCGAGGCCATGACCGCGACCATCATCATGAGGAACCACCAGAAGGACAGGTTGTCCGGGGCGAACGCGTGCACGGACTGCACGATGCCCGAGCGGACGATGAAGGTGCCCAGGATCACGAAGGTGAACGAGATCGCCGACATCATGATCGCCCACTTCTTGAAGCCGCCACGGCGCTTGTAGACCGTGAACGAGTGCAGCAACCCGACGCCGGTGAGCCACGGCAGGAACGAGGCGTTCTCCACCGGGTCCCATGCCCAGTAGCCTCCCCAGCCGAGCACGACGTACGCCCACACCGCACCGAGTCCGTTGCCGAGTCCAAGGAAGAGCCAGGCGAACACGGTGATCCGGTCGATGATATCGACCCAGAGCTTCGACGGGTCGTTGATGATCAGCGCTCCGATGGCAAACGCGAACGGCACGGCCAGACCGGCGTACCCGATGAAGAGCGTGGGGGGATGAAGCATCATGGCCCAATGCTCGAGCAGCGGGTTCATGCCTCCCCGGATGAGCA
>SKKZ01000075.1 GCA_007123455.1 Coriobacteriia bacterium
CTCGAGTTCGCCTGCGCCTACGCCGCCTTCGGGAGCAGCGTGACCGTGGTCGAGCTCATGGAGCAGATCCTGCCCGGCAACGACCGGCGGGTCGTCAAGGCCACGCAGGCCGCACTCGAGGAGATGGGCGTGCGTTTCTTCCTCGGCGATGCGGTGGAGCGTGTGGAACAGGACGCAGAGCGTGTGCGCGCCGTGCTGCGCAGCGGCGAGTCGCTCGAGGCCGACATCGTCATGAGTGCGCCCGGCCGCATCCCGAACTCGGCGGGCTTCGGCTACCCCGAGGCGGGGATCGAGATGGACCGCGCCGCGGTGAAGGCCGACGAGTACTTCCGCACCAACGTGCCGGGCGTCTATGCGATCGGAGACCTCATCGGCGGGATGATGCTCGCGCACGTCGCCGAGGAGGAGGGCGTCATCGCCGCACGCAACGCGGTGGCCGAGCTCAAGAGCGTCGGCGCCGCCCCGCATCTCGAATCGCTTCGCTACGACTGCATCCCGGCGTGCGTCTACACGTTCCCCGAGATCGCGGTGGTCGGCTCGTCGCGCGACTCGGCAAAGGCGCGGGGGATCGACGCGGTGCAGGCGGTCGCGAAGTTCGCGGCCAACGGCAAGGCGCTCGGCGAGGGCGAAGCCGACGGCTTCGTCCAGCTCGTTGCCGAGAAAGGCACCGGCCGCATCGTCGGCTGCCAGATCGTCGGGCCGCACGCCGTCGAGATCGTGCACGAGATCGCGGTCGCGATGCGCCACGACGTCTCCGTGCGCGAGCTTGCCGAGACCGTGCACGCGCATCCGACCGTGAGCGAGGTCGTCAAGTTTGCCGCGATCGATGCCGCAGGCAAGTGTGGCTGCTGAATCCCGGGACGAGGCTGATGGAGTGAGCGACGCACACACCACCTCCCGGGAACGCCTCCCGGCATGGTTGCGCCGTCCGATCGCCACGCCCGGTCGCGCGACGGCTGTCGAGGGACTTCTCGGCGAGTTGCGTCTCAACACCGTCTGCCAGAGCGCCAAGTGTCCCAACCGCGGTGAGTGCTATTCGAGCGGGACGGCGACGTTCCTCATCATGGGTGATGTGTGCACGCGCGGCTGCCGGTTCTGCGCGGTCGAGACGCGCGAGCCTGCTCCGCTCGATGCTGACGAGCCGGCGCGTGTGGCCGAGGCGGCGCGACGGATGGGACTTACGCATGTCGTCGTGACGACCGTGACCCGCGACGACCTCGAGGACGGGGGAGCCGCTCACTTCGTCGCCGTCATAGAAGCGCTTCGCGAGTCGGTGCCTGCAGCCGCCATCGAGGTGCTCACGAGTGATTTTGGCGGCAGGATGGCGAGCGTCGATGCGGTCGTCGATGCCCGACCTGATGTCTTCAACCACAACCTCGAGACGGTGCCCCGGCTCTACGAGCAGGTGCGGCCGGAGGCGGAGTATCGCCGCAGCCTGGCGGTCCTGGCGCGCGTGAGGGAGCGCACCGCGGAGACCGGTGCCGCACATCTACCCACCAAGTCGGGGCTCATGCTCGGGCTCGGTGAGACGCCTGCCGAGATCGTCGAGGTGATGCGCGACCTGCGCGAGGCGGGTTGCGAACTGCTTACCCTCGGCCAGTACCTGAGACCGAGCGCGGCTCATCTGCCTGTCGTGGATTTCGTGGAGCCGGCCGTGTTCGAGCGTCTCGCCCGCGAAGCGCGTGAACTCGGATTCACCGCGGTCGCATCCGCGCCGTTCGTGCGCTCGAGCTACCACGCGAAGGAGCTCGCCGCCGACGCTTCCTGCTGAGCGAGCGTGATGCGCCGCGCCGGCTAGCTTCCCGCCTCGGTGCCCGTGACGAGCACCGGCCATCCGGCACGGTCCCGGCCGCTGTTCTTCGCTTCGTACAGGCTCGAGTCTGCTCCGGCGAGCAACGCGTCGATGGCCCGTTCCGAGTGGACGCCGCGCGGTGAGAGCACCGCTCCGCCGATGCTGACCGAGAGCGGGACGAGCTTGCCGTCCCAGTCGGGGCAGTGAACCTCCCGCACGCTGGTGAGGACGCGCTGCACCAGGGCACCGTACTCCACGGCATCGGTCTCCGGCGCGACGATCGCGAACTCGTCCCCGCCGTAGCGGGCGATCAGGTCGCTGCGGCGCGTCGAGCCCTGCAGTGCTCCGGCGATGCACTCGAGCGCGTAGTCGCCGACTGCGTGACCGTGCTCGTCGTTGATCCGCTTGAACTCGTCGACGTCGATGAGGAGCACCATGAGCGGACGCTCGTACCTGTAGGCCCACGAGATCCACTGCTCGAGGTGGGAGATGAGTCCCCGCCGATTGAACAGGCCGGTGAGCGGATCGTGGGTCGCATACCGGGCGAGAGAGACGTTGTCTCTCAGCGTGCGCTTCAGGACCCGGGCGAGGAAGCGGGCGAGCGAATCGGTACTACCGTTGCGCTCGATCGCGGTGACGAGCTGTTCGATGTGGCGCGCGTAAGCCTCCCGGTGATGGCCGGTGCGGCCCGGCTCGGTGAGTTCGAGCAACTCGGCGAAGACCGGGTCGAGCATGAAGAACTCGAGATGGGCGGCGAGCTCGACCATCTCGGCCGGCGAAAGGGCCGAGGGATCGTCCGGGAGGGAAGTGGTGACGTCTTCGCGGACCTGTCTCAGGTCTTCGAGCAAGGCTTCGGGATCGTTCACGACGTCAGGGATGAGACCCTGGTCCCAGGCGTCGAGCAACTCCTTCCACCAGCCGATGTGCGTTTCCTCTTCGGATGCGAGTTGTTCGAACAATCGAGAGAGCTCCGGTTCGCGGCAGTGGGACGAGAGTGTCCGGTAGGTGCTGGCCGCGAGCGTGTCGAGCTCGACACAGGTAGCGAGTATCTCGCGCATGCAGGTCTCCCGTGGATGTCGGAGCGTGCTTCGACTATACCGC
>SKKZ01000182.1 GCA_007123455.1 Coriobacteriia bacterium
GTCGCCACCATCTCTCGCGGCTGATCGGCCTTGTTCGCAAGCACCGCCTCGTAGTGCGCGTCATAGAGCGAGGTGCGGATGTTGTCCGACATCCCGCCATCGACCGCCACGTAGGTGCGGATGTCGGCGATCTCCTTGATGGAGCCGACGGTGTAGAGTGTCACGCCGGCGTTGGCGACGATCGAGCGGCCCGGCTCGACGGCCATACGCGGAACGCTCAGGCCGTGCCTCTCGCACTCCTCTTTGATGCCGTCGACGACGACCTTCCCGAAGTCCTTGATAGTCGATGGCTCGTCCGGAGCACCGTACGCCACACCGAGCCCGCCCCCGACATCGAGCATGCGAACCGGCTGGCCGGTCGTGCTCTCGATCTCGCGCATGAACGTGACGATGACCTCGATCGCACGTGCGAAGCTGTGCAGCGCAAAGATCTGCGAGCCGATGTGCATGTGCAAGCCCTCGAATTCGATGCCCGGCAGCTCGATAGCGCGCCTGACGGCATCCATAGCGAGGCCCTGGTTGAGTCCGAAGCCGAACTTCGAGTCCTCGGCGCCGGTCATGATGAAATCGTGCGTGTCGGCTTCGACACCCGGGGTCACACGGATGAGCACCTTCTGAGTGACACCGCGCTCCGCAGCCAGAGTGCTCAGCCGCTCCATCTCCTCGAAGTTGTCGACGACGATGCGGCCTACACCGGCATCGAGACATTCGGCGAGCTCGCCCGGTGTCTTGTTGTTGCCGTGGACCTGCACGCGCTCCATCGGGAATCCGGCGCGGATCGCGTAGGCGAGCTCGCCGCCCGAGGCGCAAAGCAGGCAGCAGTCCTCCTCGGCTACGAGCTTCACCATCGCGAGCGACAGGAACGCCTTGCCGGCGTAGACGACATCGACATCGGGCCAGTGGAACCGCGTCCAGCGCACGTACTCGGAGAGCCGGTAACGGATGGTCTCCTCATCCATGACGTAAAGAGCAGTGCCCGCTTCGCGAGCCAGCTCGACCATGTCGACCCCGCCGATCCACAGGTGTCCATCACGCACTTCGGACGTCATGGGAAGCACCGACGAGAGGTCCGCGGCGGTCTTCTGATCCGCGACGACGGGCGGGCGGGGCGAGCTGGGCTTTGCTGCCATGGTATTCCTCCTACATCCGTTCGGGCGCGCTCACGCCGACGAGGCCGAGCACGGTGGCAAGAGCGATGCGGGACGCGTCGACGACATGAAGACGAGCGGTGGTCAGCTCGGCATCGTCGGGGTCGACCACGCGGCACTGCGTGTAGAACTGGTGGAACGAGGCCGCAAGTTCCTCAGCGTAGCGCGTGAGCTTGTGCGGCGCGAGCAGCCGGGCGGCGATCTCCACGACCTCGGGGAACTCGGCGATCTTGCGCATGAGCGCGAGCTCGGCATCGGAGTCGAGCAGATGAAGCGGGGCATCCTTGCCCAGGAGAGTGCCGGCGGTCGCAGCGATATCCACACTCGTATCGGCGGTATCGGCACCTGTCGCCTTGCGCAAGATCGCACAGATGCGGGCATGGGCGTATTGCACGTAGTAGACGGGGTTATCGCTCGATTGCTCCTTGGCGAGCGCGATGTCGAAGTCGAGGGGCTGGTCGGTCGAGCGGCGCAGGAAGAAGTAGCGCGCTGCGTCGGGACCGACCTCGTCGAGCAGGTCTTCAAAGGTCACCATCTCGCCGGTGCGCTTACTCATGCGCACGACCTCGCCGCCCCGGAAGAGGTTGACCAGCTGACCGATGACGAGTTCGAGCTTGCCCTCGTGACCGAGCGCAGCCGCTGCAGCCTCCATCCGCTTCACATAGCCATGGTGATCCGCACCCCAGATATCGATGACGCGGTCGAAGCCGCGATCGAACTTGTCGGCGTGATACGCGATGTCGGCCGCGAAGTACGTGTACGAGCCGTCGGCCTTCTTGAGCACCCGGTCCTTGTCGTCGCCAAACGCGGTGGACCGGAACCAGAGCGCGCCATCGTGCTCGTAGAGGTGGCCCGCCTCCCGGAGGCGGTCGAAGGCGCGCTCGACGGCGCTCGGCCCCCCGTCTTCAGCGGGCTGGTGCAGGCTGCGCTCGGAGAACCAGACGTCGAAGTCCACTCCCATGGAGTGCAGCACGTGCTCGAGGTGGGCAAGAACCTGCGCGTACGCCTTCTCCCGGAAGTGGTCCTCGCGGGCCGCGGGCTCGGCGTCGGCCCACCGCTCGCCCTCGTCGCCGAGGATCTCGCGGGCGATCTCGGTGATGTACGCGCCCCGGTACCCCTCCTCGGGGAACTCGACCTCGCGTCCGCACAGTTCGAGATAGCGTGCGGCAACGGACTTCGCGAAGATGTCCATCTGCACACCCTGGTCGTTCACGTAGAACTCGCGCTGGACGTCCCACCCCGCATGGGCGAGCACCCGTGCCATGCTGTCACCGAGAGCGGCCCACCGGCCATGCCCGACGTGCATCGGACCGACGGGATTTGCCGAGACGAACTCGACCTGGACGCGACGCCCTTCGCCTTGGTCGATGCGACCGAAGTCCGTGCCTGCCGAGCGCACCTCGGTGAGAACCCGCTGCAGGGCATGCGCGGAGAGACGGATATTGATGAAGCCCGGACCGGCGACTTCCACGGCCGAGACGTCTTCGTGCCCGCTCATCCGCGCAGCGATCGTCTCGGCAAGCTGGCGCGGATTCATGCCGGCGGCCTTGGCCGACACCATCGCGACGTTGGTGGCCCAATCCCCGTGTGAGGTGTCGCGCGGGCGCTCGATCCGCACCTCGGGAGGTGATGACAGCCCGACCTCGCCTGCCTCGATGGCGGCGACAAGCGCTTCACGGACGAGCGTGGCGGCGAGTTCTCTCACGGGTCACGGTCTCCTCGGCAACGGGGCGAAAC
>SKKZ01000264.1 GCA_007123455.1 Coriobacteriia bacterium
CTCCCCGATCGTCGGCTCGATGCCTGCGAACACCCACTGGGCCCACTGGACCGTCCAGGCCACAGCGAGGCCGACGCCGGTGAACACCATGTACGCGCTTATCCAGCGGACCGGTGTCCTCGGGCTGAACTCGTCGGCGATCGCCTCGGCGTCGAGCCGGCCGAGCGCAAGGATCAACACGAAGACCGGCAGCACGAACAGGAGCACGTAGAGCGGGAATAGCTCGTTCATCCGCGCGCCGAAGAGGTAGAACGCATAGTTGTAGACCGCGTAACCAAGCATCGCATACCAGAGGAGTTCCCCGCGGCGAGAGCCCCGACGGAACAGCAAGAGGGCGGCGACCAGCGTCGGCACCGCGACGAACAGCGTGACGAGGTCGTTGCCGAACCAAGCCGCTTTCGCCCACTCGGCATCGCGGTAGAGACCATCCCAGAGCAATCCGGCGAGCGAGGCGGCGGCCATGAGCGGCACCAACGCCCAGGACAGACGCTCGGCCATCCGATTGTAGCGCGGCGGCGTCATCGAGCGGCCCCTGTGGCAAGAAGATCGGTCGCGCTCGCCGGCAGCGCGCTGCGGTACATCCGCAGCCCGAGCCATGCCGCCGCTAGTGCCGCGACTCCAAAGATGACGAATCCTCCTACTTCAGGCGAGCCCTCGACGATCCAGGCCGACACGAGCATCGCACAAATCGCTGCGGCCATCGCAACGGCCTTCACAACGAAGACCGTGCCGAGCAGGTAGCCGACAGGACTTCGCCGCCACAACGCAACAGCCGTGAAGAGAGCGGCGGGAACCACGAGGCCCAGATCGAGCGCCTGCACGACCAGCGTCGTCTGCCCGAGGAGGTTGGCTCCGCTCAGGTCGCCGCGGAGACCCACCGTGATCAGCTGGGACCACATCCCGACCAGGACGAGGGCCATGATGAAACTGAGTGCCGCCATCCCGCGCCGAGGGAATCGCTCGGAGAACCGCCGCTCCAGCCCGTTGAGCCCGATGCTCGACGCGAGCCAGATCGCTCCGCCAAGTGCGGTCGCGTAGATCAGCACGAACAGTGGCAGCAGTGGCCCGAACGCCCAGGCCATCGCGTACATGAGGTACTGGTAGAACAGGTAGGCGAGCAAACCGGATGCGAAAAGGCGGCCCCGAAAGGAGCCTCTTGCGACGGCGGGAACGGTCAGCAGCAGTGCAGGGACCGCTACGAACAGGTTGAAGACGTCCCAGCCCACGCCTTCGGCGACCAGACGCTCGGGGTTGTACTCGTACACGCCCGTGGTCACGTATTCGAATCGTTCGCCCCGGATGCTCACGGCCCCGGCGGTCGAGCCGTCGCCCCTCATGAACACCCCGATGCCGGATGCAACCCCGACCAGCAGCGCTACCGCGACACATAGCGCTGCCATCCTGGTGCGCGTAGCTCTCGTCACGGCTACGCTCCCAGCTTCGGCGCGATGCCGGCGACCCACGCGTCGATCGCGTCCCGGTCGCGATGGTCGCCCTGCGGCGCCTTCATGGCCTTGAGGACCGTGCGCTCGATGAAGCTGAACCGCTTCGGCTCGAACCACCCACCGAAGAGTCCGATGTCTATCGGCTCGATTCCGGACGCAGCAAGGACCGGATCCGTGTACGCGCGCACCTCATCGACCTTCTCCGGTTCGCTGGCCAGCGTGAGGCACACCGTGTAGAGCGCGGTCGGGCGGACCTTGAGCGCGTCTGCATTCTCGGCGAACCACTCCTTCGTTGCCGAGTGCCACTGGCCGACCCGCACCCCGCTGCCCACGACCACCCCGTCGTACCCGGCGGGGTCCGGCCCGTCCTCGGCCGGAGCGACATCTACCGTCAGTCCCTCGGCGGTCAGCGCCTCACCGATCCACTCGGCAACGCCCGCCGTACACCCGGACTTCGTGCCGTATACGACCAGTACCTTGCTCATGCCATCTCCCATCGGCCGCCCCGTCATCTTCTCGCGCTTCATCGATCCGTCTTCTTACTTCCCGCACCCGACCAGTACACGTCAACGAGCTGCTCGACCGTCGTGTCCATATCGCTGTCCTGAGGTATCTCGGCGTAACCCATCACCGTGCGATACATGACGTACGACGAGGTCAGCGCGAAAAACGCTTCGGCAAGCACGTGCGGTGCGATGTCGCTGCGCAGATCACCCGCCTCCTGGCGCACGGCCATGTACTCAGCGAGCGCGTCCATGTTCCGCTTCGGCCCATCACCGAGGAGCTCCGCGACCTCGGGAACTGTTCGCGCATCGAACGCGAGCCTTATAGCAGCGCCACCGTTCTCGGCTGCCGAGGAGATCTCCGACCGGGCAAGCGCCAGAAGCGTGGCGTGCGTGTCCTCGGAGTCCGGCTGCTGGACTGCCGAGAACCCTGCCGCCTGCTCGGCGAAACGCTCGCCCATCGCGCGCAGGATCCCCGCCTTGCTCTCGAAGCGACGGAAGATCGTCACCTCGTTGACGCCCGCTGTCTCAGCAATAGCCCGGGTCGTGGTACCCGCGTAGCCGCGCTCGGCGAAGAGCACGCCTGCGGCACGCACGATTCGCTCGTCGGTGGTCTCCGCTGCTGCAGCGCTCATGGGGAACTCCCTGCCATGTCCGGTACGAGTGTATGCAAGTACTTGCTTGCATACTATGCCCGTACGTGTTCGCCGTCAAGGTTGCCGAGCGGTCGATCAGCGTGCCGTCCATGCCGCATTGTATTGATGCGCTTTATGCGTTTTTCTGGCACGCCACCTGCTCCCTCATGGGGACGCCCCGATCACGACTGGAAGGCACGGCAATGCAGAGCACATGCCCCATCAATCACACCAGTGTCGACGCGAACACGGTACGTGCGGTTGCGCTGCTGGTTGTCGCGATCGTCGCA
>SKKZ01000043.1 GCA_007123455.1 Coriobacteriia bacterium
AAGTCCGGGCCGCACAGTACCTGACGCACGAGGCACGCGAGCAGCTGCAGAAGAGACTCGCGGCGCTGGAGTGACCTCGTGCGGCGCTACGCTGACCGCGACGTGGCCCTTGCGTCCTCAGGCATATAATCTCATAATCTCCTATGAGATAAGTAGTTTAATCTCCTGGAGGTCAACCGATGTATGCGTGGCGCATCACGCCCGAGATCTCGTCCGACCTCGAACGAATCGAGGAGCTGCGCCGCGTCCTCGCTCGCGGCACGCTGCCGCGCCGGTGGGCCGGGCGTCTGAGGCGCGAGCTCGAGGCAGAAGCGACAGCGGCCTCGACATCGATGGAAGGCGTGCCCGTCACGGTCGAGGAGGTCCGCCGCATTCTCGCGGGCGACAGGCCTTCATCGGTGAAGGAGGCCGATGCGCGCCTCGTCGAGGGTTATCGCGACGCGATGTCCTTCGTGCTCAGGCGCGCGGACGATCCAGGGTTCTCGTGGCAAACGGAACTCATCCTCGGCATCCACGATCGGGTGATGGCCGGCTCGTACGCTTTCGGGGCTGGAAGGTTTCGCACCGGAGCGGCCTTCGTGGCGGACGCAGCGGCAGGGCTGGTCGTCTTCGAGCCTCCTCCGGCGGAAGCGGTGCCCGGACTGTTGCAGGACCTGGCGGCATTCGCACAATCTGCCGGCGGCGACCTTCCCCCGCCTGTCCTTGCGGCGTTGCTGCACGCGCGCCTGGCCGGCATTCATCCGTTCTCCGACGGCAACGGGCGCACTGCTCGCGTGCTGGCGTCGCTTGCGATGTACCGTGGCGGCTTCACCAGGCCGCAGTTCACGAGCCTGGAGGAGTGGTGGGGTTCCCACAGGCGGGACTACTACGATTCGTTTCAGTGCCTCGGCAGTTCGTGGGACCCGGACGCGGATGTCACACCGTTCGTTGCCGCCCATGTGCGCGCGCAGCGCCTTCAGGTCGACTCGCTCTCGCTCAAGGAGGCGACCGAGCGAGTCCTCTGGGGAATCCTTGAGGACGTGGTGACAGAGGACCTCGGTCTCCCGCCGCGGCTGGCCGATGCCCTCTACGACGGGTTCTTCGGTCGCGACGTGACCAACCGCTACTACCGTTCGCTCGCGGACGTGTCGGTGCCGACCGCCACGTCCGACCTCGGGCGACTCGAGGCGAGCGGTCTTCTCCGGGCCAAAGGGGCCGGGCGATCGCGTGCCTATACCGGGAGCGAGCAGCTCGTGGAAGCAGTCGCACGAGCTGCCGAACTCGGCGGCCCGCCGCCCTCCATGCCGCTCGAGACGCAGCGGGTATGGGTGATGGCGGGCCTCGCCGGGAAGGTTCATGGCGGCTGAACAAGCTCTGCGGTCTCTGCTGGAGCAGGCAGAGCGTCGAGCGGATAATGAGATTTGCGGAGTGGATTCCGGAGATCGAGAAATGCTCGCCAGTAGCGCGCGTGAAGGCGACGAGCGCTCAAGCGGTGAGCGCGCCAACCTAATATCCTTCGAGAGGCTCCGGTTCGTGGCCCGGCCACTCGAGCGTCCACGGCCCGGTGTGCGCGCCCACGTCGAAGATGAGCGCTATCTCGCCCATCTCTCCTCTGTCCGGTCGGTACAGAGATTCGGAAACGGGGACCCTCACACCCTCCGGATCGACGACGGCGATTCCTTCGACATCTGCTATCTCTTCGGCGTCGATACGCCGGAGCGTGCCGCCGATGCGTTCGAGCCGGACCTCGACCATCGACGGGGTCATGTTGACCTCGGTGAGCTCGTAGATCTTGCTCTCGACCATGAACCGGGGCTGTTCGTCAGGCAGCCGTTCACAGCCCGCAACGGACAGGACGAGAGCAACTCCGAGTAGAAGGATGATGACGGCGTTCTTGGTGTTCATCGCACTCCCTCCGGGCCGCAACGTCAGTCCGCGCCTCCCCTTACGGGTATACCCCAGTTAGCGGAGCACCGGCGTCCGCTGCCGACGTAAGGGTGTCAGCCACGAGGGGAGAGCACCGTGAAGATCGAGCTTGCCCTGCTTTCGGACTACGCTGCGGTCACCAGAGAAGGAAAGCTGATCGCGGCGGGCATTTTCGGGCAGATCAGGCCGCCCAAGATGCCGTGGCAGCACCCCACGATGTACATCGCGTTGCGTGTTCGCTTCCATCCCGGTGAGGAGGGCGGCCACAAGATCAAGATCCGTCTCGTGGACCCGGACGGTACCGAGATCCTGTCGCTCGACGGCGATGCGACCGTGGCCACGATGGACCCGGTCGAAGGCGGTACGTCGCAGCTCGTCCTTGCGTTGAACAACGTTCCGTTCAAGGTGTTCGGCCGCCATGCGTTCGACCTCTTCCTCGACGGGCGCCACGAGCACACGGTCCCTCTCTCCGTGGCCGAACGAACCAGACCTTCCGGAGGTCCGAACCAGGGCTGACGGAGGCAGAGTCGTCCCTCGCCACTACCCCGACCGCGCATAGCCGCCTCGCCGCAGCTCAACCTCGCGTACTTGGATGCCGATGAAACAAGGTGAACGCGGCGCGAGGCGGGGAGGCGGCGTGGCTTCGACCACGGCGGGTGGACAGGGATGGCTGAAAGAGCGCATCGGGGAGACCCTGGACAGGGTGGCCTCTGAGAGAGGCGCCCGCATCGTGCGCGACATCCGCCTCGACTTCGGGGCCCACTCGCAGGAGTTCTCCCATATCCTCATCGACCGGCACGGGCTGCTCGTGATCGATCTGCAGCTGTGGCCCGGCGCCCGCATACACGGTTCGACGAGGTCCAGGACGTGGATCGCCAGGGCCAAGGGGGCTTCCCGGGAGAGGTTCGACAATCCGCTTGTGGAAAACGCCCGCAGGAGCGAGGTACTCGTCGAGGGACTGCTCATCAGCGGCCGTCGCATCGGGCCGGACTACGTCTCCGGACTCGTGGTGTTCGGAGGTGCCGACACGTCGGGAGTATCGCTCGGCGACGCTGCCGCGAACCGCATGATCGATGCGTCCGAGATCCGGGACCGCCTCGGTGAGCGTTACGACTTCGCGACGAACGCCGGCGCGCTGCAACCGGCCGAGATCGACGACCTGGTCTCGCTGCTCCACCAGATCGACCGGTCCGACAGCCCGCTCCCCGCGCTCGGTGACAAGGGTGCCGATCCTGCTCCCATCGCACCGCGGCTCACCGCCGAACGGTATCCCGATTCGGCTGCCGGTCGCTTGCGCGACCGTCGACCCCGCGCCACACTCCTGGTCCTCCTGGCGCTTGTCGCTCTGGCGGTATGGCTCTTCTTGTACGGGGGACTCGCGATCGTTACCGAGGTGCCGGTCGCCCTGCTCGCCGGGGAGGATCCCTCTGCCGAGGCGCAGGCGGCGGATCGAGGTTCGATGGCGGATCAGGTGTCGGTGGAGACCGCCGAGCAGGTGCTCCGCGATGCGGCGCCCGAGATCTACCGGTTCACACGCGATCTCGGTGCCCCCGAGGTGGTGCAGGCCGACGGCCACACCACGTTCATCTGGAGTTATCTCGGCGGTGCTCCCGATGAGCCTCCGCGGGAGCGCACCATCGAACTCACCTTCGATGCCTCGGGCAACCTGCGGGGCGTGAGCCGCGAGTAGACGGCCCGAGTGGTTCGACGGTGCCCCCGATGGGGAAGTCTGTCCATAACGGCTTCGAATCGATCGCGGGGGTGCCCATGGAGGTCTCAGTCGCCCGTTCCCGGTGCCCATCGAATGCAGGGCGTGTGGTGGCACTCCTGCTCCTGCTGCTCCTGCTCGGCACCACGCTTTCCGGCTGTTTTGCTCCGCGACCGCCGGATACCGAGTCCACCATTCGCGGCGTGGTCGTCTCGGTCACCCCCGGGCGCGAGGGTGGCGGGATCCGTGTGGTCTGGCACGAGTCGCTCGGCGAGATGCGCGAGCTGGACTCGGTCGACGTGGCCATTACCGGGGAGACCGGTGTGTTCGACCGGGATGGCAGACCCATAGAGTTCGCCGATATCGAGGTACGTGACGTTGTCGACGTCTGGATCTCAGGTGCCCTCGCAGAGTCCTACCCGCCGCAGGGGTGGGCCGACGCGGTGCGGGTCATCGGTGAGTTCGACGAGATGCGTCCCCTGCCGATGCCGCCGGGGCTGGTCGAACAGTAGGACATCTGGAGGTTGCGACTTCGGAGGGGCGGGGCATGGACGAGACGGGTGCGCAGGAATCGTCGGCACGGGTATACGTGCGTCGTTTCGGACCGTTCCCGGAGATCAGTCCGCCGGTCTTCCTGCTGAGCGCCGGCATCATCCTCACGCTGATCTTCTTCAGCGGCCTCTTTACCGAGCTGGCCGATTCGGTCTTCAGCTCGGTGCAAACGTGGATCTCGGTCTCGTTCGGCTGGTTCTACATGCTGGCCGTGAGCTTCTTCCTCGGCTTCGTCCTGTGGCTCGGCTTCAGCCGCTGGGGACACGTCCGCCTCGGCGACCCGTTCGAGCGGCCCCGGTTCGGCCTGCTCGGCTGGTTCGCGATGCTCTTCAGCGCAGGCATGGGTATCGGCCTGCTGTTCTGGTCGGTCGCCGAGCCGATGTACCACTACATCGACCCGCCCACGGGGGGAGAGAGTTCGGCTGCCGAGGCCATGCGCTTCACGTTCCTCCACTGGGGGTTGCACGCGTGGGGCATCTACTGTGTAGCGGGTCTGGCGATCGGTTACTTCGCCTACCGCCAGAAGCTGCCGCTCACCATCCGCTCGGCGTTCTATCCGGTACTTGGTGACCGCATCTACGGGCCGATCGGTCATGCCATCGATATCATCGCGGTGGTCGGCACGCTACTGGGTGTCGCGACATCACTCGGCCTCGGCGTCCTGCAGATCAACGCCGGCCTGAACTTCCTCACCGGCGTGCCGCAGAACGAAGGCGTGCAGGTCGCCATCATCGCCGGTGTCACCTTGATCGCGACGCTGTCCGTCGTCGCCGGGCTCTCGCGCGGCATACAGCGGCTGAGCAAGCTCAACATCATCCTGTCGATCCTGCTGATGATCTTCCTCTGGCTTGTGGGCCCCACCCGCTTCCTGACCGGGTTCATCGTGGAGAGCACCGGTGAGTATCTGCAGAACCTCATCGCGCTCAGCCTCTGGAACGACGCCATCGGTCAGACCGGCTGGCAGGAGGCGTGGACGGTCTTCTACTGGGGCTGGTGGATATCGTGGGCCCCGTTCGTCGGTATGTTCGTCGCACGCGTGAGCCGCGGGCGCACGATCCGGGAGTTCGTGCTCGGTGTGCTGCTTGCACCGACGCTCGCCACCTTCGTGTGGATGGGCGTGTTCGGCGGCAACGCCCTGCACCTCGAGATCTTCGGTGGCGTCGCGATCGGCGAGGCCGTGCAGGAGAATGTGAGCACCGCGCTCTTCGTCATGCTCGAGAACCTCCCGCTGCAGCTCATCACGGCGTCGGTCGCCACACTCATCGTGTTAACGTACTTCGTGACGTCCTCTGACTCGGGCAGCCTCGTGATCGACATGCTCACCGCCGGCGGACACACGGAGCCACCGACCGTTCAGCGGGTGTTCTGGGCGGTGACCGAGGGTGTGCTGGCTGCGGTGCTGCTGGTCGCAGGTGGCCTCGGAGCGCTACAGGCGGCCGCGATCGCAGCGGGACTGCCGTTCTCGGTGGTCATGCTCGGCATGTGTTACTGCCTGGTCAGAGGGTTGCAGAAATACGAGCCCATCGCGCCCAAGCCAAAGCAGGTGGAGCCCAGAGCGCCGAAGGAGACCATGGGCGACATGGACCATGCGGAAGAAGATCTGCCCGAGAGAATGACCCCGACCGAGTGAGCAGGGGAGCCAGATGACGAACCGACTCGCAGACGAGACCAGCCCGTACCTGTTGCAGCACGCCGAGAACCCCGTGGACTGGTATCCGTGGGGCCCGGAGGCGTTCGAGCGGGCCCGCGCGGAGGACAAGCCGATATTCCTGAGCGTCGGCTACTCGGCGTGTCACTGGTGCCACGTCATGGAGCGGGAGAGTTTCGAGGACGACGCCACCGCGTTGCTGCTCAAGGCGAACTTCATCTCCGTGAAGGTGGATCGCGAGGAGCGCCCCGACGTCGATGCCGTCTACATGGACGCCGTGCACGCGGTGGCCGGGCGCGGCGGCTGGCCGATGAGCGTGTTCATGACGCCGGAAGGCAAGCCGTTCTATGCCGGGACCTACTTCCCGCCGACTCCGCACCAGGGCATGCCTTCCTTCAAGGAAGTGATCGACCAGCTCGCAGCGCTCTGGGAGACACAGCGTGAAGAGGTGCTCGAGGCAGCCGCCAAGCTCACCGAAGCTATGCGCAATGCCCACGACGCGCTTACCGCGGCCGCTGGAGACGAGCTTCCCGGCGCCGACACGCTGCACCAGGCGGCGGAGCGCATCGCGCACGAGTTCGACGATGAGGACGGAGGGTGGGGCGGCCCGCCGAAGTTCCCGCAGCCGATGGTGACCGAGTTCCTGTTGCGCCGCTACTGTCAGACCGAGGACGGACGCCTCATGCGCATGGCCTCCGAGACGCTCGATGCGATGGCGCGCGGTGGCATCTACGACCATCTCGGGGGCGGGTTCCACCGCTACGCCGTCGACCTGGAGTGGCGCATCCCTCATTTCGAGAAGATGCTCACCGACAACGCGCTGCTCGCACGGGTATACCTGCGTGCCTACGAACTCACGGCCGTACCCGCCTACGAGCGTGTCGCCACCGAGACGCTCGATTACGTGGTGCGCGAGATGACCCATCCGGCGGGCGGCTTCTACTCGGCCCAGGACGCGGACAGCGAGGGCGAGGAAGGCCGCTTCTTCGTATGGACGCCCGCGCAGATCGCCGAGGCGCTGCAGGGCACGCCCGAGGCCGCGGACGGCGGGATCGAGCTGTTCTGCGAGGCGTACGGGATCACACCCGAAGGCAACTTCGAGGGCAGCACCGTGCTCCACCTTCCGCGGCCGATGCCCGAACTCGCCGCGAGCACAGGCATCCCCGTGCCCGAGCTCGAGTCCCGGCTCGCCGCGATGCGCGCGACTCTGTTCGAGGCACGTGAGGACCGGGTGCGCCCGGCGCGTGACGACAAGGTGCTCGCAGGATGGAACGGCCTCATGCTCGGTGCGTTCGCCGAGGCCGCCCGCGTGCTCGACCGCAAGGACTACCGTGAGATCGCCGCTCAGAACGGACACTTCCTGCTCGGTCAGATGTGCACCGCCGATGGACGGATCTACCGGAGCTGGAAGGACGGGCGGGCCACGCTCAACGGCTACCTGGAGGACTACGCGAACTGCGCGGACGGGATGCTCGAGCTCTACGAGACGACACGCGACGAACGCTGGTTCGAGGCCGCGGCCGGCCTCGGCGACGCGATCATCGAGCACTTCTCCGATCCGGCGGGCGGCTTCTTCGACACGAGCGACGACCACGAGCAGCTCATCGTGCGACCGAAAGGTGTGCAGGACGGCGCGGTCCCGTCGGGCAGCTCGATGGCGACCGGCGTGCTGCTCCGACTCGCAGTACACACCCGCGAGGCTCGCTATGCCGAGGCGGCAGCCGGTGCGCTGCGCTCGGTCGGACCGGTGCTCGGCCGGGCCCCGATCGGCTTCGCGAAGTGGCTAACGGTCTTCGCCGAATTCCTCGAGGCCCGGGGGCAGATGGAGTAGGGCTCGGCAGCGTGCCCGGCTCGCCTGCTGAAAGAGCAGGCATAAGCGCCGGCAATTCCCAGAATCATTATGAAATATGGAATTCTCGGGTATATCGCCACTGGAAGCAGAAGCGGTGGCGTGGTCGCCGCCGCACGGGACGGAAGGAGATCGCATGCCGAAGCCAGGCGAAGGATGCGTGACTCCGGCAAAAGGTGTCACCGCGCCTGTCGGGGAAGACACGGGTGCGCCCGAGGCGGCGCCGGAGACGAAGAAGGAGATGCCAGTGGATGTGATGATCGGTCGACCCGCACCAGACTTCGAGGCCAATGCGCTCGTCGGTATGGATTTCAAGCAGATCAAGCTTTCGGACTACCGGGGCAAGTGGGTCGTGCTCTGCTTCTATCCGGGTGACTTCACATTCGTTTGACCGACCGAACTCTCGGCGGTCGCCGTGAAATATCCCGAGCTGCAGGAACTCGGCGTCGAGGTCATGGCCGCAAGTGTCGACTCCCACTTCAGCCACCGCGTGTGGCAGGAGACCGAACTGAGCAAGATGGTCGACGGCGGAGTTCCCTACCCGATTCTCTCCGACCCGGGCGGGTCCATCGGGCGCGCCTACGGCGTGTACGATCCCGTCGCGCTCGTCAACATACGCGGGCGCTTCATCATCGACCCCGAAGGCATCATCCAGGCCATGGAGGTACTCTCACCTCCGGTCGGACGCAATCCCGCGGAGCTGATCCGCCAGATCAAGGCCTACCAGCACCACCAGAAGACCGGTGAAGTGATGCCGAGCGGCTGGCAGCCCGGCAAGCCGACACTCACCCCCGGCCCCGAACTGGTCGGACACGTGTGGGAGCACTGGAGCGTGGACGACGACTGAGCGGCGCCGCGGGGCTACCACCGAGTGGCCCCGCGCCGCCCGCACGTCCTGTCTCGGTTACACTCTCGACATGCTCACGCAGCTGATCACGCCCGTCATCATCGTGTACGTCATCGTTGTGGTCGTCATCCTCATCTACGAGGACCGCGATCCTTCTACCACCCTTGCCTGGTTACTCGTACTGCTCTTCCTGCCGGTGGTCGGCATCCCGCTCTACTTCTTCTTCGGGCGTGTGTGGCCATGGAAGCGCCATCGTGCACGTGTTGACGCGCTCAACGCCCAAGAGGCCCACCAGGTGCTACCCGCCGTCTACGCGGCGCATCAGCTGTGGTCCAACGAGCGCCGCGCGTGCTACGACGGGACCGATGTCGCCAAGATAATCACGCTGATCGAGCGGCAGAGCGATGGACACCCGTTACCCGCCGAGTCGGTCGAGATCTTCACCTCCGGTGCGGAGAAGTTCGATCATCTGATCGCCGACCTGGAGGCTGCCACCGACCACATCCATCTGCAGTACTTCATCTGGGAGCGAGACGAGCTCACCGCGCGCGTCACCGAAGTGCTGCTGCGCAAGGTTGCCGAGGGCGTGGCGGTGCGGGTCATGTATGACTTCGTGGGCTCGATCACCTACCGGAAGGACGAGCTCAACGCACTCAAGCGGGCAGGCGCTCAGGTAGAGGCCGACCTTACGAAGGTCAACGAACTCAACTACCGTAACCACTTCAAGATCGCCGTGATCGACGGGTTGGTCGGCTACACCGGCGGCATGAATATGGGACAGGAGTATATCGACGGCGGCTCGCGCTTCGAGGTATGGCGCGACACGCATATGCGTGTGACCGGTCCGTTCGTAGCCGAGCTTCAGCGGTTGTTCGTGGGGCGTTGGCTCCAGAACCGCAAGGAGAGCTTGTGGTCCGAGCGCTACTTCCCGGTCAGGCAGCTTGCCGACCCTTCCTCGGCTATCATGCTTCAGCTCGTGCATTCAAGCGTCGGAGACGAGTGGGAGGCGGTCAAGCAGACGTTCCTGCATGCGGTGACGAGCGCCGACTGCTCGGTGCGCATCCAGTCCCCGTACTTCGTGCCCGACCAGTCGTTCTACGATGCGCTGCTCACCGCCGGTCTCGCCGGTGTCGACGTGCGCTTCATGATGACCGGCGTTCCCGACAAGCGCATCCCGTTCTGGGCTGCCCAGACCTACATCCCGCGGGTGGTCGCCTCGGGGGTGCGCTTCTACCAGTACACCGCCGGGTTCTTCCATGCCAAGGCGCTTGCGGTGGACTCGACCTTCTGCGCGATCGGCACTGCGAATATCGATGTCCGCTCGTTCAGCCTTCACGACGAGTTGGCGGTCTTCATCTATGACGAGGAGATCACCCGTCAGGTCGAGTGCCACTTCGAGGCGGACCGGGCGTATTGCAGGGAGATCACGGCTGAAGAACTGGAGGAGAACGGACGTCTCATACGCTTCCGCAACTCGGTCATGAGGCTTGCGTCACGCGCGCTCTGAGATTTCTTGCCCTCCTGTGACCGGCGACACGAAACGCGGTCTTGCGGTCACCGATACACTGTTCAGAGATACCGGCATGCGGTATAAGGGCGCTGGTCGCCCGGGGGAGGACGAGATTATGCGCAGGATCATCGCACTCATGACACTCATCGCGCTGGTGGCCGCTCTGGCGGTCCCGGCGCTCGCGTTTGCCAAGGGCGGCCCGCCGGCCGGTAAGGGGCCCGGCTTCACGCCCCCCGGGCAGGCGAAGAAAGCAGTGCCTCCGGTAGAGGCGAGTGTCGCCGAGGAACCCGCTGCCGAGCCTGTCGACGAGACGCCGGCACATCCGTCCGCCGTCGGCCTCGGTAAGGCTGCCGAGAAGGCATCCCCGAAGGCAGCCGAGGCGATCGAGAAGGCCGCCGCGAAGGCCGGGGCCGAAGACGACGACGGAATCGAGAGCGCGTCGGTCGGCACGATGGAGGAGACCGGCACACCCGATCCCGAGAACGGTGAGGATCCCGAGAACGGTGAGGATCCCGAAAACGGTGAGGAAGCCGACGAACCTTCCGAGATGGGCAAGCAGCGCGGCATCGCCAACGCTCTCTCTCGCATCCAGGCCAATATCGCTCGCGCCGAGGCCAGGGTAGAGGCCGGTCAGAAGTCGCACGTGCCTCACGGGCTGCTGAAGGTACTCTCGAAGTTCCTCAGCTGGCTTGGCATCGACGACGGAGACTCATCCGATCCCGGTGACAACGGCTCGGACGAAACGACCGCGACTCCCGATCCGGTCAACGGTGAGAACGGCTCCGACGAGGGGACCGGCACACCCGATCCCGATAACGGTTCAGAGGAAGACACACTAACCATCG
>SKKZ01000245.1 GCA_007123455.1 Coriobacteriia bacterium
ACACCGGATGCGTGGTCTCGTCGAAGTGGGTGTTCGGTGTCATCCCCTCGCCGGCGGGTTCGTCTTCACCGAGGTTCGGATACCGCCAGTCAGCGGTCGCGGGCATGAAACCCGCCATGTCGTCCGCAACGTTGCCCTCGTCTTTTATATCGGTCCCGTCGCCGATCCACTCCGTGCCTTTGGCCTCGAAGATGGTTTCACCCTCGTAGGTGTCGTCCTCGTCCCACTCCATCTCGCCCAGTTCCTCGACGAGTCGCTGATCCCAGCCGATGGGATGAGATCCGTAGGGTTTGGTTTCGACGTTGTTCCAGAACATGTGCTCTTGGCCTTCCTCGTGTGTCCACGTGGTCTTGCAGGCAAGCGTACACGTCTGGCATTCGATGCATTTGTTTAGATCGAAGACGCCGGCCCACTGTTCGTCGGGGCGGGCCTCCTCGTAGGGGTACTCCATCTCGCGGCCGAGTTGCCAGTTTTCGACTTGTGGCATGATCAGTCACCTCCGATTTTCACGTAGTCGCCGTCGATGTACCGTCGCAGATCTGTCAGTTCACCTTCGTCCTCGTATCCGACCCGTAGCCCGAGTTCCGCGGGCCGCCACAGCCCTTCGCCGTCCTCGCCGGCATCGCCTTCCTTCTCGAACTTGACGAAAGACTCACGCGGTGCGCCGTTCGCACAGTGGACGTCGGGCTCGAAGCCCTGGCCGATGGTCTGTCCCATCAGATCCTTGCGGTTCATCTCGTCCGTCAGAAGCGTCGGCCGCAGCCACGTTCTGGTCGTGCTCTGGTGGCCGCCACGACGGTACAGCGAAACGTAGTTCGTCTCTTCGTTTCTCGCCAACCCCTTCCGGTCGGGCGTCGCTTCCGTCGTCCCGTGGGTCGCCTGATTGAGGTTGAACCAGCTGCGGGTGATCCCCTCCGGCATCGCCGGCTGGTAACTGACCCGCATCAGCGCCCGTGCGTACTCGTCGGGGTCGCCGTCGGCACCGATGTAGGGGCGGTCGTCGGGATCGGCATCGACCCAGACGTAATCGCCGTCCTCGAACCCTTCCTCGCGCGCGTCGTCGGGGTTCATCTCGACGTACCCCTCCCCGAAGTACGGCTTGCGGTCGTCCTCGCGGTCCCGATCACCGAACGGCCCCCACCAGACGGCGATGTTCGGTAGCGCATTCGCGAACGTATGGGCCCCATGTCGGTACTTCGGCGTCATATAGGAGTACTTGTAATCGGGGTTCCGTTCGCGGAGCGGGTGCTGGCTTTCCAGCAGCTCCTCAGAGGTCAAAACCTCGTTTCTGGCCTGTCGAGCGTCGTTGTCCTCCAGATAATCGTCTTCCCATCCCAGATCGGCCGGCGTGTCGGGGTCGACGAGCGGGTGATCGCTGTCGTCGACCAGGACGTTCGGCCGGTAATGAGTCCCGTCGATCGGCTCGCGGTGCACCGGGATCTTCTCCCCGGACATGTCCCACACCGACTCGTCGCGCAGGAACTCCAGACGGCCCGTCTTCGTGTACTGTGGGTCGTCGTCGCGGTCCTGTTGGGTGCCGATCTTCGAGGGATACGTCGAACTCATCACCAGTGCTGGCTGCCCCTCGTTCGCCTGCTCGAGCAGCTCCTCGATGTCGTATCCCTTCGTCATGTTGGAGTTGTCGAGGATGCGCTGGATGTACGGCTTGGCCTGGTATTCGTCCTCGTCGATGAACTCCCATAACTGCTCGAAGCGGGGCTCGTCCAGCTTTTCGGCCAGTTTCTCCGAGACGCCTTTTGCGACCTGAGCGTCGTGGAGCGTGTTGTGGATCCGATCGATCTGCCCCTCCGGATAGACGTTGAGGAAGGGATTCGTCACCGAGGCCGTCAGGTCGTGGACCTTCTGTTCGCCCCACGAGTCGACCGGGAATACGATATCGGAGTACTCGCAGGTCATCGTCCACCACCACTCGTTGGTGAAGAACGCCTCGATCATCCCCTCCCGGAGCATGTTCTCGATAATCTTGTAGGAACCCTTCGCGTTGCCGAGAATCGAGTTCGACCCCGCGACCCAGAAGGATTTGCTCGGGGTGTTCATGTGTGAATCACCCATGTAGTACTCGTCGTCGACCTTCAGCGGCTTGTCGATGTTCGAATAGAAGTGCATCGACTCCATCGTGAGCCGCGGGTTGATTCGCGAGTCAGCCTCAGGATCGAGTTCCGGGTCGAACGGATCCTCGAGGTGGTAGTGAGGGATGCCATTGAGCATCGCCGCTCGGTAGTTGCCGGCGTAGCTGCCGATATTGGCTCCGTGTTGACCGATGTTGCTGGTCAAAGATGCCAGCAGGAACGCCGCGCGGTCTTTGAGATCTCCGTTGAAATACTGGTTGGGACCCATTCCCGTTATCAGTAGCGTCTGTTCAGCGTTGTCGACGAACTGCTCAGCGAGGCTCTCGACGGCAGAGGGTTCCGTCCCGGTTACCTCGGCTGCCGTTTCGGGATCGAATGTCTCGGTGGTGTACTCCTTGATGAGATCGAAGACTGGCCGTACGAGCACCGTCTCTCCATCGGTGAGTTCGACTTCCCACGAGCCTTCGAGGGCCGCATCGCCACCGAAGGCGTCGCCGACCTCCTCGCGGTGGACGGGGCGGATGCCGTCCTCGTCGCGGTCGTAGTACACCGAGTCGTCCCACTCCTCGCGCTGCTGTTCGGTGATCCACTGCTGGGCGGTATCGGTCGCAGTACCGCCCGGATGGTCATCGGCTGGCGCGACCGCCGTCTTCTCCAGATCCGCGAGCTCGTGATCCTCGAAGACGTCACTGGCCCGCAGCCGCTCGCCGGTATCCATCCGAACGAGCAACGGAAGATCAGTGTTCGATTGGATGAACTCCTC
>SKKZ01000180.1 GCA_007123455.1 Coriobacteriia bacterium
GCATCACGAGTCCGTCCTCGAGCACGGTCAGCAGCGGGCGAACCATCGATGCGTCCGCGAACTCGGGCAATGCAAGCAACTCGGGAACACCGACATGGTACACGCGGTCACGGTCCGCCTCTTGGAGGCACTCGAGCACATGCTCGGTGATCTCGGCCAGCACTGCGTGCTCCGGGCGGCCGGTCTCGAACGCCCGGTGTAGGGGCCGCACTTCGACTGCATGTTTGTCAACGAGCGAGGCGTTCAGCGCACGCTCGACCTCGGCCAGGCGGTCGGGCGATGCGTCGGCCGAAAGGGTAACGTGACGGTTCACGACTTCACCGCTCTCGGTTATCACCACGACGAGCATACGCCGGGGACCCATGGCAACGAGGTTCACTCTCCGTATGCGGGAGAGGTTGAGGGTCGGCGCCATGACCACAGCGACATAGTGAGTGAGATGAGAGAGCAGCGTGGAGGTCTGTTTCATGAGCTCGTCGACCTCGTTTACGAGCGATAGGTAGCTGTATTGAAGCTCGATCGGGCCGCTACCGGCCGGTGCCTCGCCTGACTCGAGAAGATCGTCGACGAACGCCCGGTACCCGCTGTCCGTGGGAACGCGCCCGGAGGACACGTGCGGCTGGTACACGTAGCCGGTCTCCTCGAGCGCGGCAAGTTCGCTGCGGACCGTCGCGGGACTACAGCCGAGCTGGTAAGACTCGACCAGATGCTTCGAACCGACCGGCTGCCCGGTCGCTATGTATTCCTCTACGAGCGCATTGAGCACACGGCGCCTGCGATCGTTCAGCATCGCGGTTCACTCCGAAATCCTCGCCTGACTGGACAGGACAGTCGCCCCGGGGGCTGGCACTCGATTATAGCGAGTGCCAGCCCATACCGCGATGCGTTCCCGCATACCATACGGACTCGAAGACTTCATTGCCGAGGAGCCACCCTCTCGACGTGACACGCCAGCGGTCACCCACATGTTCCACGAGGCCCTGCGACGCGAGCTCGGTGAGCACGTCGGCCACGCCTGCATCCGAGGCCGTTCCGTCCGTGATGCCGTCAGTCAGACGAAGGCCGAGCATGGCGTCCTCCGCAGCTGCCTCCACTCCGGTCAGATACTCCACATCCTCAGGCGGGCCCACCGGTTTCCTGAGGAAAGTGATCGTGTCAGCGGGGTTGACCATGCGTACACGGCGACACTCAGGCGGAACGCCCTCGAGTGTTCTCCCGATACCTGCGACACCCGGGTCACTCCACGCCTCGCACTCGATAGCCGCCCCGAAGACCTCCGCAGGCAACATACTGGCTGCCGCCGGGCCGATACCGATATACGGCCTGCCCGTCCAATAGCCGGCGTTGTGCCTGCCTTCGCAGCCATCGCGTGCGTAGCTGGCGACCTCGTACCGGCGAAATCCTGACGCGACCAGCTCAGCGCCGGCTGACTCCATCATCTCGGCAGCTAGATCATCATCCGGCGGTTCGATCGCCTCCGAGGAAACCGATTCGGCGAAGGGAGTGCCCTCCTCTACCGTGAGGGGATACACGCTGATATGCCCGACCCCGGAAGAAACCGCGCGCCGCACAGTATCCCTCCACGAGTCGCGGGTTTGGCCGGGAACGCCACAGATGAGATCCATAGACACGGCAGCACCGGTGCCGAGCAGGTCCTCGAGCGCACGCTCGGCCGAAGACGCTGTGTGGCATCGTCCCAAAGTGCGCAGAACCGTATCGTCGAAGGACTGGACACCTAACGAGAATCGGGTGACTCCGACCTCGACGAGTTGTAAGGCTATTGCCGGGTCTGTGGTGTCGGGGTTGGTCTCAACCGTGACCTCGGCGTCCGGCGCCAATCTTGCGTTGCGGTGGAGCACGTCGACGGGTGACACCGTTGCGGAACCGAGCGTCGTGGGTGTCCCGCCCCCGACATAGATGCTCGCGACATCATCGAGTACCCCGAGTGCTGCCCAGTGGGCCGCTCCTTCGCCGACCGCCCACGCGAAGTGATCGGCAAGAGCGGGTTCCGGCGATATGGGGGTAGAGTGGAAATCGCAGTAGGCGCACTTCACGACGCAGAACGGAACGTGCACGTAGAGGGAGACGGTCAACGACCTCCCATTGACGCGGGTGTCGACCCGGCTACTCATCAACCTTCAGGATCGCCATGAAGGCATCCTGCGGGACCTCTACATTGCCCACATTCTTCATGCGCTTCTTGCCCTTCTTCTGCTTCTCGAGCAGCTTACGCTTACGCGTGATATCGCCACCGTAACATTTCGCCAGAACGTCCTTACGCTTGGCTCTGACGGTCTCCCGGGCGAGTATCTTCCCACCGATAGCAGCCTGGATGGGAACCTCGAACATCTGGCGCGGGATGATCCCCCTCAGCTTCTCTGTCAGTACCCGGCCGCGCTGGTAGGCCTTGTCACGATGCACGATGAACGAAAGTGCATCGACCGCCTTGCCCGCCAGCAATATATCGAGTTTCACGAGCTTGCTCGCCCGATAGCCGATGTACTCGTAGTCAAGACTGGCGTATCCACGTGTACGGCTCTTGAGCTGGTCGAAGAAGTCCATGATCAACTCGGATAGCGGGATGTCATAGTGCATCTCGACGGTCGTCGCCGAAAGATACTGCATGTCCTTGAAGGTGGCACGGCGGTTCTCGGAGAGTTCCATCACCGCTCCGACGTAGTCCGGCGGCACAAGCACTGTCGCCCGCAGATACGGCTCCTCGACCCGCTCGATCATCCCGGGCTCAGGCATGTCCTGAGGTGAGTGCACGATAATCTGCTCGGCTGCGGTCGTGAAGACGTGGTACTCCACACTCGGTGCCGTCGCCAGCAGGTCGAGGTCGAACTCACGCTCGAGACGCTCCTTGATGACTTCCATGTGAAGAAGGCCGAGAAACCCGACACGGAACCCGAAGCCGAGCGCATGGCTGCTCTCCGGCTCGTAGATGAGCGCGGGATCGTTGAGCTTGAGGCGGTCGAGCGCATCGCGAAGATCGGGATACTGGTCGCCATCGATAGGAAACAGGCCGGTGAATACCATCGGTTTGACCTCACGGTATCCCGGAAGCGGCTCGATGGCCCCGCCCCTCGCCAGCGTGACGGTGTCACCCACTTTGACGAGTGCAGGGTCTTTGAGCCCCGTGATGAGGTACCCGACCTCGCCGAACTCGAGTGCGTCGACCGGTAGATTGGCGGGTCGACGCACCCCGACCTCCTCGACATCGGTCACGACGTTCGTCGCCATCATCCGGATCTTGTCACCCTTTGCAACGGTCCCGTCGATGATCCGCACGAGTGCGACCACGCCCCGATAGGTGTCGAAGTACGAGTCGAATATCAGCGCCTTGAGCGGCGCGTCGGGATCGCCCTCAGGAGGCGGAACTCGTCGGATGACCGACTCGAGCGCCGCGCTCACGCCTTCACCCGTCTTACCACTTGCAAGCACGGCGTCGTCGGCGGGTATCGCCAGGCCCTCCTCGATCTCATGGCGCACGCGCTCCGGATCGGCTGCAGGCAGATCGATCTTGTTTATGAGCGGGATGATCTCAAGGCCGGCGTTCATCGCCATCATCGCGTTGGCAACGGTCTGAGCCTCTACGCCCTGTGCGGCATCGACAACAAGCAGGACGCCCTCACATGCCTGGAGAGACCGCGAGACCTCGTAGGTGAAGTCGACGTGTCCGGGCGTGTCGATGAGGTTGAGCTGGTAGGTCTGTCCGTCTTCGGCGGTATAGAGCACGCGCACGGCCTGGGCCTTGATGGTGATGCCGCGCTCACGCTCGATGTCCATCGAGTCAAGGACCTGCTCGACCATATCGCGGTCGGCCACGGTGTGAGTCAGCTCGAGGACCCGGTCCGCGAGCGTAGACTTGCCGTGGTCGATGTGGGCGATTATCGAGAAGTTACGGATGTGAGTAGCCTGGCTCATGTCTGCGAAAGTGTAGCAGGGCCCGCGGTGCGCGTGAATCGGCCGCGAACCGGTGTCACGCTGACGCTGCTCTTGTCCACCTTCTTTCCGTGATTCCATCCGGTGTGATAGACTCTGCGGGTTCGTCCGCACCCCACTGCGGCGACGGGTACCACATCTGAGTTGAGAGGAACTGCATCAGTGGCCAACATCAAGAGTCAGAAGAAACGCGTGTTGACCAACGCAAAGGCGCACGAGCGCAACAAGGCGGTCAAGTCCGAGATCAAGACCGCAGTCAAGAAGGTCGACGCAGCCATTACCGAAGGCGATGCCGACGCAGCCGCAGCGGCTTCGCAGGAGGCCGCACGCCTGCTCGATCGTGCCGCCACCAAGGGAGTCATCCACAAGAACCAGGCGGCGAATCGCAAGTCGGGTATCGCCAAGCGTGCCTCGCAGGTGGAGGGCTAAGACCCGCACACCTCGATAACCCAGCGTTCGAAGGCGAGTCGGGGATCCCGGCTCGTCTTCATTTTGGTCTCGCTTTCGGCCGCACCGCGGAGTGCATCGATGAGCTCCCCGGGCATGAATCGGCGCGCCTGGTTGACGAGGTTGCGCGCCTGCCACTCCCGCACACCGACCTCCCTGCTGACGAGACTCGCTGCCGAGCCTTCGTCATCACGCTCGAGCAGCGCGCGGGCAGACAGAAGATTCCGCACATGTCGCACGCACATGGCGTGAACACCGTGTATCGACTCCCCCTCATCGAGCAATGCCGAGAGGAGCCGCATCGCACCGCGACAATCACGCGAGCCCAGCGCGTCGAGGAAGTCGAAGATCGATGTCGGTGCAGTGGTCGACATGACCTGTTCGATCTGCTCCCGCGACAAGGTGTTCTCTTCGCCGGTGTAGGAGATGACCTTCTCGATCTCGACGGAAAGCCGTCGAAGGTCGTACCCGACGGCACGTACCAGTACCTCGGCGGCGTCGAGTCCCACACGCTTGCCCCGCTCGGCGAACATCCCGACGACGGTCTGCGCATACTGCCGCTTTGCAGGAGCCTTGTATTCGGCGACGCCACCCAAGGCATCGATAGCCTTGAAAACGCGTAGATTGCGTGCGATCTTCGTCGCCACCAACACGAGTGTCGTATCCGGGTTCGGGTTGGAGGCGTAATCCGCGATCTCCCCGAGAGCGTCGGCTGACATCCGGTCAGCCTTACGCAGTATCACCAGACGACGATCGGACATGAACGGAAGCGTATTGGCGGCGGCGATCACCTCGTCGGCTTGTGCGCTCTCTCCATCGAACACGTCGAGGTTGAAGTCGAGGTCGGCGACGTCGGAGAGCCGCTTCTTGAGACGGCCTACCGCCTGCTCGAGCAGGAGCTCTTCCGGACCGTGGATGAGGTAGACGGGCCTGAGGTCGCTGAGGTCTGCGGAAGCCATGGTCTCCGGATTGGTCGCGTGGTATGGGATGTGAAGCGATTGTTGGTGCTGCGAGTCCGATTGTCGCATACGCAGGCTCGAAACGTCTGTCTCGCTCGGTGCCGACAGAGAAGCCGTCCTTACTGAAGTCGACGGTGATCGAACGATGGTGGTCGGTGCGAAAGACGGTAATGCCGGCTTGCTCGAGGAGTTCCAGCAACGCGGGCGCTGGATGGCCGAAGTCGTTTGGCTGCCCGACACTGATGAGTGCGACTCTTGGTGCCCATTCGGCGAGAGCCTCGGGCGTCAGGCCGTTCATACTTCCGTGATGCGGGACCTTCAGCACATCGACCGCTCTCAGTGCGTCACGCTGCTTTAGAGCGCGCCACACCTCTTCCTCGGCATCGCCGGTCAGTATGGCCGAGAAGCCGCCGTACGAGACCTCGATCACGACACTGGTGTCGTTGGTCGAAAGCAAAGGGTCAGGTCCGTCCGGCCACAAGACGCGTAGTGTCACCCGGCCCACGCGGAACAAGTCCCCCGCACGCAGTGGTTCCGGGCAGACATCCTCGGCACGTCTGCCGACCACTCGCACCAGGTCCTGACGTATGGAGGAAAAGGCTTCATCATCGGAGACCGCCGGGATGAATACGCGCTCGACTCGTGCCAATCCGACGACGCCCGTGACGCCCCGGGTGTGATCCGCGTGGTCGTGGGTGAATATGATGGCATCAAGACTCCGTATACCTTCACGCGTGAGGGCCCTGCGCAGCACGTCGGGATCTGGTCCGGCGTCGATAAGCACCGCGTGCGAGCCGTCCCTCACGAGAATCGCATCACCCTGGCCGACGTCGAGGACCACGAGTGCGGGCCCGCCCAAGTGTGGAATCCCTGATGCAGCCAACACCAGCGCGAGAATGGCGAGTGACACGATCACGCGTGCGTGCCGTCTCGAGCGCGGCAACGGCCACCATGCCCATATCAGAGCGCCTGCCAGCAGGGCGCCGGCACCGAGCATCGTCGCACTCGCCTCCACGCCGACCGCCGCGCCCGGGAGCATCGCCAACTGGCGCGACAGGGCGGAGACGCCCACAAGCGGCCAGGCGGCCACCTTCAGCACCGCACCACCCACACTAAGTGACACCAGTCCGGCAAGACCGCCGACGAGCCCCACTGCAAGTGCGACCGTCACCAGCGGGACCGCGACGACGTTTGCCAGCGGTGAGACGAGCGACACTACCTGGAATAGGGGTATCGCAACTGGCAGCGTAGCCCCTTGCGCTACCAGCGTGAGCGCGACCGGCGCAGCAAACAAACGGCCTCTGCCCCCGAGCGCACACTCTGTCCACCGCGTCGCCAGGGAGGCGAATAGCAGCAGTCCCGCAACCGCCGAGACCGAAAGGCGGAATCCGATGTCAAACGCGATGTACGGGTTGAACACGAGCATACCCGCCGCGGCAGCGGAGAGCGCAGCCACCCCGTCACGCCGCCGGCCACTCAAGCACGCAAGACCCGCCATCGAACCCATGGTCAGCGCACGGACCGAGGACGGCTGCACACCCGTCATCAACACGTAGAGCAGTGCACTCACCGTGACGAACAGCACCCGCCCGCGGACTCCTCTACGGGTCCGGGTAGCAATCCAGGTCATCAATACGGCAAGAATCCCGAGGTGTGTTCCCGACACAGCCAGGAGGTGCGAGAGCCCGCAGATACGCAGGTCCTGCTCGACCGGGGTACCCCGCAACCGGGTGCGATCACCGAGCAGGATGCCCTGCAGCAGATCGCCTCCCGGCCCGGTGACCCGGGCGAGTGTTGCTCGCACACGCGAGCGGATGGGGCCCGCCCTCCCCTGCGCCCCGGAAGACCACCCAAGCCGATCCACGTCCGTTGCCCGTAATGAACCGATCTCCCCGCGACGATGGGAGCGGCGTGCCCACTCGTCGGCGGGACCCACGGTATCGATCACTCCGTCGATCCGGACCCGCTCCGCGGCAACAGGGGGCTCGATACCTCCACTCAGCTGGATTCTCGCCGTCACGCTCGTGCGCTCGGCGAGTCTCATCGGGAAACTCCAGCCGTCCCTTCCGGGCAAAGGATCTCGGTCGACGACACCCAGGACGGTCACAGGATTCTCGGTCACGTACGTGTGCGCCGCATGCCAACGCGCCCAGGTGGTGCAGCCGGAGGCCATTCCCACACAGACGCCGAGAGCCATAACCGTCACAAGCGAGACGCCCGTACTACGTGTGCGAGCCAGCCACCAGACCACAGCGACCAGAAACGAGGCGGTGATTGTCGTACCCAACACGATTGCAGCCAGATTCGGTCCGCCGTCCGCAAAGCGACGCCACGAAACCGCTTCGGCCATAAGCACACCGATGAAGACGGCAACGGCCCACCAGCCTAATGGCGGCAAACCGGGGCGCATGATGACCCCGCTCATCTAACGGCAATCATCTCGCGCATCGCCTCAAACTTCTTCTCGCCGATCCCCGGCACCCGCATGATCTCCTCGGGTGTGGTGAACGGACCGTTCGCCTCGCGGTCCGCCACTATCTTGTCGGCTGTCGCAGGCCCGACACCGGGCAACGCCTCGAGTTCGCCCTTACCTGCGCGGTTGATGTCGACCGTACCCGGAGCACCTCCGGTCCCCGCTGAGTGCAGGGTATTCCCGGGAGAAAGCAGCCCGGCTGGCACGCCGACATCCTCCAGATCGCTCGAACTCGGCACGTAGACCTGTTCGCCGTCCTCGATCTCCCGGGCAAGGTTCACTGCATCAAGTGCTGCGTCATCACGAGGACCACCCGCCACACTCAGTGCGTCGCCTACCCGTGCTCCCGGGGCGACCTCGTAGAGTCCCGGCACCCTGACAGCGCCCGCGATATGCACCCAGATGGGACCCGCGACTTCGCCGGGTATCCCCGGTTCGGTGTCGTGCGATCCCGTGAGGCCGTCGGCTTCCATGCTCCCCTGAGCTTCGAAGCTGAACTCGCCCCCGGCCGCTGCTCCCCCCAGGCGCCATCCCACGAGTCCGAGTGCGGCGAGCACGAGCACGACAGTGCCCACGAGCGCAGAGCGAGGCATCGTACCGAGGCCGGCACGTAAGGCAAGTTCCCTGATCGATGCCCGCTTCGCGGGTTCGACCCCATCTGACTGTTCGAACATGGAACGCGCCCCCTCCCGCGTTAGGGCGAAGGGGGCGCCTTTAAGTCCGGTCGGACAGCCCCATCACATCAGATGGGACACAACCGTCTCTAACGAGATCCTTACCTGACGACCACACTCACGAGCTTTCCGGCGACGACGACGATCTTGACGACCTCTTTGCCCTCGACATGAGAAGCGACTGAGTCCATTGCCACCGCCTTGACGTCCTCTTCGGACATATCCGCGGGGACGGTGATGCGTCCCCGGACCTTGCCGTTGACCTGAACTGCCATCTCTATCTCCTCGGCAGCCGCTGCCGACGCATCGTAGGAGGGCCACGGTCGCCGATGCACCGACCCCTCACCTCCGAGGACCTCCTGCCAGAGCTCCTCGGCCATGTGAGGAACGTAGGGCGCGAGCAGGCAAGTGAGTTTCTCGGCCACCTCTCGCATGAGCGGAAGGTTCCGTGAGCCCTCTGCAACCGTCTTGCGATAATCGTATGCCGCGTTCGTCAGCTCCATCATCGCAGCGATCGAAGTGTTGAGCTGGAAGCGGGCGATGTCGTCCGAGACCTTGCCGATGACCCGGTGCATTTCCCGGTGAAGGGTTTTGGCCGCCGGATCTTCGGAGGCAGCGACTCCGGTTTCCCCCGCAGTCTCCTCGGCGATCTCGGTCACGAGGCGCCACACCCGGCTCAGCCAGCGGAACATACCTTCCAGCCCGTCGTAGGACCATTCAAGATCCTTGTCCGGTGGGGCCATGAAGAGGATGTAGGCACGCAGGGCGTCAGCCCCATACTCGGCGATCATGTCCTCCGGAGCGACCACGTTGCCTTTGGACTTGCTCATCACCTCGTTGTCCTTCTTCACCATGCCCTGGGTGAGCAGGTTCGTGAAGGGCTCGCCGAATGACACCAGCCCCATGTCACGGAACACCTTCGTGAAGAAGCGGGAGTAGAGGAGATGCAGGATCGCGTGCTCGATGCCGCCGATGTACTGATCGACAGGCATCCAATATCCGGCTTTCTCGGTATCCCAGATCGCATCTTCGTTTCGGGCATCGCAATAGCGCAGATAGTACCAGGATGAGCAGGTGAAGGTGTCCATCGTATCGGTCTCACGGCGGGCGGCGCCGCCGCACTCGGGACACGTCGTCGTGTAGAACTCCGGACGGTCAGCAAGGGTCTCGCCCTTGGTGATGTCGACGTTGCGCGGCAGCCTGACCGGGAGTTCCGACTCGGGCACGGGCACGAGCCCGCATGCCGGACAGTGCACGGCAGGAATCGGATTACCCCAGTAGCGCTGGCGGCTGATGAGCCAGTCGCGCAGGCGGTAGTTGATCGAGAAGCGACCGGCGCCGTTGTCCTCCAGCCAACGCGTGACCGCCTGCACACCCGCACCACCCTTGCCGGTGGGTATGCCCGTGAACGCACCCGACTGGACCATGACGCCGGGTCCGTCGTAAGCGCACTCCCATTCGACGTCGTCGACCTGCCGGTCACGGATCTCCCGGAGTGCTTCGAGCGCGGGATCGTCCTCGGGCAGCACCACCGGAGGGATGGGGAGACCGTACTTGCGCGCAAATTCGAAGTCACGTTGGTCTCCACAGGGAACCGCCATCACGGCGCCGGTCCCGTACTCCATGAGCACGTAATCGGCGACCCAGACGGGCACCTTTTCACCGTTGACAGGGTTGAGCACGTATCGGCCGGTGAAAGCTCCGCGCTTTTCGCGCTCGCCCATCGCCCGTTCCACTGCGGTCTCCCGAGCCGCGGCCTCAACGACCTCGGCTACCGGCCCTGCGTACTCGGTGCCGCGCACGAGGTCGTGAACGAGGGGGTGTTCCGGCGCCAACAGGAAGAACGTGCACCCGAACAGAGTGTCCGGGCGGGTGGTGAATACCGTCAGGGTTGTGTCTGTCGGTTCGCCCCCGGCATCGCAGAGCACGAAATCGACCTCCGCGCCCTCGGAACGGCCGATCCAGTTCGCCTGCATCGCTTTGACCCGCTCCGGCCACCCGGGAAGCGTGTCGAGGTCATCGAGCAGTTCGTCGGCGTACTCGGTGATCTTGAAGTACCACTGCTCGAGCTCTCGCTTCTCGACCTCGCTCTTGCAGCGCCAGCACACGCCATCTGAGAGGACCTGTTCGTTGGCGAGGACGGTCTTGCAGCTCGGACACCAGTTCACGGGACTGCTTCTGCGCTCTACCAGCCCGCGCTCCCAGAACTTGAGGAAGATCCACTGGCCCCACCGGTAGTA
>SKKZ01000035.1 GCA_007123455.1 Coriobacteriia bacterium
CCGTGGGGGCTGTGGTTCAGCAACTACATGTACTACGTCGGGCTCTCGGCGGGCGGCCTGGTGGTCTACGCGAGCGTGCACCTCTTCGGTGCCGAGCAGTTCCGCCCGCTCTCCCGTCTCGCGGTGCTGCAGGCCGGCGTGCTCGTGATGATGGCGCTCCTCGGCGTGCTCACCGACATGGAGCGGTTCTGGCGCGCGGGATGGATGATGCTGACGCCGAACCTCACCGCGCCGTTCGTCTACACGGGCAGCGCCGCGGGGCTCTACATGGCGCTCTGCTTCGCCGACCTGTGGGTGCTCATCACCGGCAAGGGCGGCGAGCGGCTCGCAATGCGCATGACGCTCGTCGCGCTGCCCTTCGCCATCTACCTGCACACGACGACGGCGTTCGTGCTGGCGCTCAACAAGTCGCGCGAGCTGTGGAACACCGCGGTGATGGTGCCGATCTTCCTGACCTCGGCGACCGCTTCGGGTATCGCGTTGCTGATGATCAGCGCCTACATCATGCAGCGTCTCGGCGTGATGCGCTTCAAGCCGAGCATGTTCCGCAGCCTCGCGACGGTGCTCGCGACGGTGATCATCATCGACCTGTTCCTGCTCGCGGTCGAGATCATGACCGTCTTCTGGCCCACCTCGGCACACCCCGGTCACGCCGACCGGCTCGCACTCTTCTTCCAGGCCCCGTACGGCTGGCTGTTCATCCCGGTCCTGCTGCTCGGCATCGGAGCCTTCACGCTGCTCGCGCGCCGCGACACCCGGCACCTGCCGAAGATCCAGCTCACCGCCGCGGCGATGTACGTGACGGCGATATTCCTCAAGCGATACGTGCTCATGGCGATGGGCTTTGCGATCGACCCGCTCGGCCAGTTCGCACCTCCGTACTTCCCGAGCCTCGTCGAGGTTCTCATCGCGCTCGGCCTGCTCGCGCTCGGTCTGATCATCATCACGCTCGCCGCCAAGGTGCTGCCGCTCCAGGTGCCCGACGAGGACATCGCCGAGCACGCGCACGAGTACGCGCAACAGCGCGCCGAGTGGGCCGCGCTCGACGGCCCGGGCACCGCGGTGCCCGTGAGCGCGCCGGTCAACCCGGCGTCCGAGTCCGTTCACCGGGGCGGGGTGAGGCGGTCGTGAGGACACCCGAGAAGCTGGCGAGAGCCGTCGGATCGTTCGCGCGACGTTACCGCATCGCGCTCGCGAGCGCGGCGGTGGCGCTCGTGGTGATGCTGGCGGTGCCGGTGGTGTTCACCTCGGCCTCTCCGGAGTTCTTCGGCCGCTACCACGACGTGGCGCTCAACTACGAGGAGCTGCAGACCTCGATGCACGCCGAGGTGGGCTGCCGGCAGTGCCACGGGTACGGCCAGGGGGCGCTCGCCTACAACATCGCGCTCGTCGGCGACTTCTACGCCGGCCTGTTCACCGACGACGACACCCCGCTCTTCCTCGAGTTCTCCGCACCGACCCGCGAGGCGTGCCTCGCGTGTCACGGGACCTCGTGGAGTCACGACGCCGAGCGGGTCGCACGCGTGCCCCATCCCGCGCACGTGAGCCTGGCCAACGAGACGCGCGAGTGCGTCGAGTGTCACAAGTGGACCGCTCACCAGGAGGTCTACGCCGAGGAGCACAAGGAGATGCCGTTCTCGGGTATCTGCGTGGCGTACGGATGCCACACGGGATTCCACTCGGAAGACACGTGCACGAGCTGCCACCACGCGCTGCGTGACGAAGGCGTCGAGTGGCTTGCCGAGCACCAGACCATCGCCCAGACCATCGGCACGAACGCGTGTCTCGAGGCGTGCCACGACGCCGACCAGTGCCGGATGTGCCACACCACCGGCGAGCGGCCGGTCTTCGACGGGCTCCAGACGCGTACGGGACTCGAGGCGATCGAACGCCTCCACACCCGCGCCGACTGGACCGAGGCCCACGGCCCGACCGCGCTCGACGACCCGAGCGCTTGCATGCAGTGTCACGTCTCCGATGGCGAGTGCCGCTCGTGCCACGCGCACCGCCCTGCCTCCCACGACCCGGTCGAGACGTGGATAGCCGCCCACAAAGACACCGTCGACCCGGATGACGAGGTGCGGTGCATGACCTGTCACGAACGCAGCTGGTGCCAGGAGTGCCACGACCTGTTCAAGGAGGGGCGCTAGGTGTCCGACCACGGCACACCGCCGCGCTTCCGTCCCCGCAGGATCGCCGTGGCCGCGGCGCTCCTGCTCGGCGTCTTCCTGCTCGCGTGGCCGATCGTCTCGACACTCCAACCCGCCTACTACGAACGCTACCCGGAGATGCGCGACCGGATGGAGAACTGGCGCGTCTCTACGCACGGGCGAATGAGCTGCGCGAGCTGCCACATCCATCCCGGCGTGCGCGGCATGGCGGAGTTCGCCGCCCGCGCGGTGCCCGCCTTCTACGTTCAGCTCGTGCAGGGCCCGCACGAGACGAACCTGCTCGAGGCGCCGGGCACCGATGCGTGCCAGAAGTGCCACACGAGCTACCGGCAGGTCTCGGCCGACGGGGACCTGCTCATACCGCACCGCGCACACGTCGAGATCCTCGAGGTCGAGTGCGTCGTGTGCCACACCGACCTCGTGCACGCCGAGAACCCCGACGGGTTCAACCGCCCGTCGATGAGGACGTGCCTCGACGAGTGTCACGACGGTGAGGTCGCCGGCAACGAGTGCCAGAAGTGCCACACGCGAAAGCACGTGCCCGAGGACCATCTGCGCACCGACTGGCTCGAGATCCACGCCGAGCGGGTCGACACCATCGACTGCGGCTCGTGCCACGAGTGGACCCCGGACTACTGCGAGGAGTGCCACTCGC
>SKKZ01000072.1 GCA_007123455.1 Coriobacteriia bacterium
ACGCGCTCAAGGCTTCCGACGCCGAGGTGTCGTTCGCCGAGATCGAGAGCCCCTACGGCCACGACGCCTTCCTGCTCGAGCCCGAGCAGCAGCGGCAGTATGTCGAGCCGTTCCTCGCACGTATCGTCGCGGAGGAGCGCGCCGCGGCCGGGTCGGGAGGTGACGAGCGATGACCGTCTCCGATTTGCTCAGGTCAGACCTGCGGCTCATCACCGAGATGGTGCCCGAGGGCAGTCGCGTCCTCGACCTCGGCTGCGGTGACGGTTCGCTCATGGCGCACCTGCGGGACGAGAAGGATTGCACGGTGCGAGGCGTCGACTTAAGTCCCGAGGACATCGCAAGTGCGCTCGCACGCGGGCTCTCAGTGGTACAGACCGACCTCGACGAGGGGCTTTCAGGTTATGCGGACGGCTCCTTCGACTTCGTGGTGCTCTCGCAGACACTGCAGGTCGTACGCAGGCCGGCGTTCGTCCTGCGGGAGATGCTGAGGGTGGGGGAGCGGGGCATCGTGACGTTCCCGAACTTCGGCCACTGGCGAGTGCGGGGATATCTGGCGCTCAAAGGGCGTATGCCCGTCTCGCGCTCCATCCCGTTCAGTTGGTACGACACGCCCAACATTCACCACACGACGATCACCGACTTCCGTGATTTCGTGACCGCCAACGGGGCGGCGATAGAGCGCGAGATCTCGCTCGTCACGCGCGAGTGGGCGGGGCAGATTCGGCGGGTGCACGTGTGGCCGAACCTGTTAGCCGATACTGCTGTGGCGGTCGTGCGACGGGCGTAGGCTGCGGCCCGGAGCCCTCGTCGCCGCGCTCGCGATTCGGGGTATCCTAGACGATGTGCCGAACGACACCTCACACACCGGCGATAACGGGGGCGCGGTCCGCGGCGACCTGCCGCGTGACCTTGCAGCCCTTGGCTTTGCTGAGCGCTTCCAGGCACTGTTCGCGCCACTGGCCGAGCAGGGATTCATCCCCGGGCGGGTGAGCCGGGTTGACCGCGGACTTCCGCTCGTGCTTACCGAGGACGGTCCCGTGCGTGCCGAGCCGGCGACTCATCTGCGCGAGACCTCCGACGGCCCGATCGCCGTGGGCGACTGGATCGCCCTTGCGCGGCCGGAAGGTCACGACGTCGCAATCGCCGAGGCGATCCTCCCCCGCACCTCCGCGTTCACGCGCAAGGACCCCGGCGAGCAGGCGATCGGCCAGGTGATGGCAGCCAACATCGACACAGTCTTCGTCGTCCAGGCGCTCTCGCCTAACGGTCCCAACCTCTCCCGCCTCGAGCGCGAGCTCGTGCTCGCGTGGGAGAGCGGCGCCACTCCGGCGGTCGTGCTCACCAAGACCGATCTTTGCCGCGATGGCGAGGCACTGCGTGATGAGGTACGTGCTGTCGCACTCGGCGTTGACATCCACCTGGTGAGCGCGGTGACCGGGCAGGGAGTCGACGAACTGCGCGACCAGATCGAGCCCGGTACCACCGTGGCGTTCTTCGGTGCGTCCGGGGTCGGGAAGTCCACGTTGCTCAACTGTCTCATCGGCACCGACGTGCAGGAGACCGCCGAGGTGCGCGAGACCGACGGCAAGGGTCGTCACACGACGGTCGCACGCGAGATGTTCTTCCTGCCCGAGGGTGGCATCATCATCGACACTCCCGGGATGCGCGCACTCGCGCTCTGGGACGCCGAGGAGGGTATCGCATCGGCGTTCCCGGACATCGAGGAGTTGGCCGAGGGGTGCCGTTTCGCCGATTGCACGCATACCCGGGAGCCGGGTTGTGCCGTACGTGAGGCCATGGAGGCCGGCGAGCTTGCCGAGCGCCGGCTCGACAGTTATCTGCGGCTCAGGGAAGAACTCGAACGGCTGACAGAGAAGCAGGACGTGCGGGCGCGGGCCGAGAAGTCCAAGGCCGACCGGGTCATGGGTCGCGTAATCAAGCGTTACTATAAGGAACACGGACGCTGAGCAGCCCGACCGCGAGGTGAATGCATCGATGGAACGATCGGCGCGAGAGCGTGGCCCGAGGTGGCGTGTGCTCCTGCTCGGCATCGTTGTGGTGATGGGCCTGGGGGGCTGCGCACTCGTGTTCCTCGTGCTCACCGGAATCATCGCCGAGCCGCAGACGGTGATCGAGGAGATTCTGCGTGCCGTGACCGGCGGTAGGTGAGCTCATCCGAAGATGACCTGCTGAGAACCGTCCGGTCACCCCGATCAGAACTCGCTTGTCGACTCAAGACAGCGGGACTATCATCACTTTGGCGTCGTCACCGGGCGACGCATCCGCACCGGGAGGACTCATGTGGCTCCAGCTGCGAGTCGCTGACTTCCGCACCATAATCCACTTCGTGGGCGTTTTCGTCCTCGGCATCGGGGCGGCGATGCTACTCCCTCTCGGGACCGCAGTGGCGTGGCGGGAGTGGGGCCCGGCTCTCGACTACGTGCTCGGCATGGGGGTCGCACTGTCAGCGGGGATGGCTCTCATGCATGCCGATGTCGTTCGGGAGCGGATCACCTACACCCACGCGTTCGCAATCACCGCACTCGGCTGGCTGGTCGCTTCGCTCGTCGCGGCGGTCCCTCTCGCGTTCTCGGGCAACTATCTCTCGTACCTCGACGCGGCCTTCGACGCACTCTCCGGACTGACCACATCGGGGCTGACGGTCGTCACGGGGCTCGACCATATGGCGCATGCTCACAACATGTGGCGGCACTTGATGCATCTGATCGGCGGTCAGGGCATAGTCGTGGCGGCGCTCTCTCTCGCGGTGGGGCTGCGCGCGGGCGGGTTCTCGCTCTACGTGGCCGAGGCGCGTGACGAGCGCATCCTGCCCAATGTGCTGCACACGGTGAGGTTCATATGGGTTGTGACAGTCGCGTACGTCGGAATCGGGACCCTGGTGCTCTTCCTGCTGATGCTGCGGCTCGGGATGGCGCCGGGCAGGGGAGTGCTGCACGCCTTCTGGATGGCGGTCGCAACATACGACACCGGGGGCTTCGGTCCCCAGTCGATGAACGCCATGTATTATCACAGCGCCACGTTCGAGTTCGTGACGCTGACCTTGATGATCGCCGGTGCGCTCAACTTCAACCTCCACGCGCAGGTGTGGCGAGGCGGCTACGATGAGCTGTGGCGCAACATCGAAGTCCGCGTGCTTGCCTTCAACATCCTCGTGCTCTCGCTGCTGACCTCCGCGGGACTTGCTCTCAGCACGACGTTCGGAGGCGGGCCGCTGGAGTCGTGGCGCAAGGGTGCCTACCACGTCTTCTCAGCGCACACGGGAACCGGCCACCAGACGATCTACGGCAGCCAGTGGCTCGCAGACATGGGCCCCGCGGTGCTTGCGGCGATCATGATCGCGATGGCGGCAGGCGGGGCGGCGTCTTCGACAGCGGGCGGCATCAAGGCCCTGCGGCTCGGTATCATCGGAAAGGCGCTTCTGCAGCAGGTCAAGGATGCGCTTTCCCCCCGGTCGTCCGTGAGCAATGCTCGCTATCACCACCTGCGTCGGCAGATGCTGACCCCAGAGGTCGTTAGTGCCGCCGCCATGGTGTTCATCATGTACACGGTGACGTATCTGACGGGCGCCTTCATCGGTGCGGAATACGGCTACGACCTGCGCAGTGCCGCGTTCGAGTCCATCTCGGCGACCGCCAACGTCGGCCTGTCGACCGGCATCACGTCAGCGACCATGCCGACCGGGCTCAAGCTGACCTACATGCTCCAGATGTGGGCGGGCCGGCTCGAGTTCCTTGCCGTGCTCGCGCTTGCCGCCCACGTTGTGCTCGCGGTTGCACGAGTGTCGCGCGTGTTTCGACGGGCGTGACAGCCATCCGAGGCAAGGCTATGCTGGTCACGGGCCCGAAGACCGTGCAAGTTCTTTGAATGAGGGATCCGCGATGCCCGTACATCGGCTCCAGAACCCGTTCCAGCACTGGTTGCGTGGGCTCATCGCCGAGGTCCTCACTTTCCTGCTCTTCATCCTGGCCGTCTTCGTAGTCGCACTGCTCGTCGCGCTGGTGCTCTAGATGTGGGTGAGGCTCGGCAAACGCGACCTGATGCTCATCGCCCACTACGTGGGAATGTTCCAGATTGGCATCGGGCTGGCCATGACGGTTCCCATAGTCACCGGCCTGCTCTATCGCGAGTGGGGAGCGGTCCTCGACTTCGTCTTCGGTATGGGGGTGGCCCTCGCGCTCGGAACACTCCTCATGAACGCCGATATCCGTCCCGAACGCGTGAGGCACACACACGCTCTCGCGATCACGGCGCTCGGATGGCTCGCTGCTTCGATGGTCGCCGCCGTGCCCCTTGCCCTCTCCGCGAACTACGGCAGTTATCTTGACGCCGCGTTCGACGCCCTTTCCGGCCTGACCACGTGTGGCCTGACGGTGGTGAAGGGAATCGAGCATATCGCCGTCTCCCACAACATGTGGCGACAGCTCATGCAACTCATCGGCGGGCAGGGCATCGTGGTGGCAGCGCTCTCGTTCACGGTCGGGCTTCGCGGCGGGGCGTTCTCGCTCTACATGGCCGAGGGCCGTGACGAACGCATCCTGCCGAACGTCTTGCATACGGTGCGATTCATCTGGTTCCTGACCGCCGTGTATATCGTGTTGGGTACGGTCGTGTTCTTTGCCGTGCTTACCTACCTCGGCCTCTCGATCGACCGGGGCATCCTGCACGCGTTCTGGCTCACGGCGGCCGCCTTCGACACCGGCGGGTTTGCTCCCAAGGGCATGAGCCTCATGTACTACCACAGCTTCAAGGTCGAGCTCGTCGCGCTCATACTCATGATCGCCGGCTCAATCAACTTCGCGCTCCACGCGCACGTGTGGCGGGGCGGCCGGAACGAGCTGTGGAAGAACCTCGAGACACGGGTGCTCGCGACGACCGTGACTGCGGGGTCCGTTCTCGTCGCACTCGGCCTCATGGCGTCTGAGCGCTTTCCTGGCGGGCTTGCGCTGCTGCGCAAAGGCGTCTTTCAGATGATCTCCGCCCACAGCTCCGGGCTTCAGACCGTCTACAGCAGTCAGATGCTCTACGAGTTCGGGAGCGTGGGCCTGATCGCGATCATCATCGGCATGGCGGTCGGCGGCTCGCTCTCTTCGACGGGAGGCGGCATCAAGGCCCTGCGCATCGGGGTGATCACTAAGTCCATCGTCTTGCAGGTGAAGCAGGCGCTCGCCCCGCCGAGTTCGGCGCAGCGAATCCGTTACCAGCATCTCTCCAGACGTATTCTCACCCCGGATGTCACGAGTGCCGCTGCCACGGTTTTCATCCTCTATCTCGGCACGATCCTGCTTGGCACGGTAGCGGGGACCGCATACGGATACGGATTGCCCGAGGCGCTCTTCGAGTCGGTGTCGGCGACCGCGACGTCGGGACTGTCCATCGGGGTTACGTCGGCGTCGATGCCCACCGGCCTGAAGCTCGTGTACATGTTCCAGATGTGGGTCGGGCGCCTAGAGTTCATAGCGGCACTCGTGCTGATCGCGCAGTTCGTGCTCGCCCTCGACGTCCGGCGCGCTTCGGAGAGGTAGGGCCGGAAGTCGCCGCATCCGCGTGACAACACTCTGGGCCGGGATTATCCTGGTCACACCTCCATCAGACGGCGCTTTCCCAGGGGGCGAGGGGTGCGCGATGCCCGTACACCGACTTCAAAATCCGTTCCAGCACTGGCTGCGCGGACTCATCGCCGAGGTCGCCACGTTCGTGGTATTCATCCTTGCAGTATTCGCGATCTCTGTCGTTGTGTCGCTGGTGCTGTGATATGTGGCTGAAGCTTGGCCGCGGCGACCTCATGCTCGTCGCCCACTACGTGGGCATGCTCGTGGTCGGCATCGGTCTGGCTATGACGATCCCCGTAATCACCGGCCTGCTCTATCGCGAGTGGGCGGTGGTGCTCGATTTCGTGCTCGGAATGGGTGTGGCTCTCGCGGTCGGAACACTCCTGATGAACGCAGACATCCGTCCCGAGCACGTGAGACACACGCACGCACTGGCTATCACCGCGTTCGGCTGGATCGCTGCGGCAATGGCTGCGGCGGTTCCACTCGCCCTTTCGGGCAACTACGGAAGCTATCTCGATGCGACCTTCGACACGATTTCAGGGTTGACCGTGTCCGGCCTGACGGTGGTCCAGGACCTCGATCACATGGCCGTGTCGGACAACATGTGGCGCCACCTCCTGCAGCTCATCGGAGGACAGGGGATCGTCGTGGCCGCCCTCTCGTTCGCGGTCGGGCTCAGGGGAGGGGCATTCTCGCTCTATCTCGCTGAAGGCCGTGACGAGCGGATCATGCCGAACGTGCTTCACACCGCCCGCTTCATCTGGTTCGTGACCGCCGTCTACGTGGCGGCGGGCACAGCGACGATCTTCGCCGAGCTCACGTATCTCGGCTTCTCGCTCGACCGGGGAATCCTGCACGCGTTCTGGCTCACCGCAGCCGCCTTCGACACCGGCGGGTTCGCGCCGCAACGGATGAACCTCATGTACTACCACAGCCTCATGGTGGAGATGACCGCGCTCGTCCTCATGATCGCCGGCTCCATCAATTTCGCGCTCCACGCGCACGTGTGGCGTGGTGCGCGCGGCGAGCTGTGGAAGAACCTCGAGACGCGGGTGCTTGCAGGCGTCGTGGCGGCAGGCTCGGTGCTGGTGGCGGTGGGCCTGACCGCTTCCGGCCGGTTCGAGCCCGGGCTCGGTCTGTTGCGCAAGGGCGTGTTCCAGATGATCTCGGGACATAGCGCCGGGCACCAGACGGTCTACGGCACTCAGCTCCTGCAGGATTTCGGCAGCGTGGGCCTGATTGCGATCATCATCGGCATGGCGGTCGGCGGATCGCTGTCGTCGACCGGCGGCGGGATCAAGGCTTTGCGTGTAGGCGTGATCACCAAGTCGATCCTCTTGCAGGTCAAACAGGCGCTCGCACCGCCGAGTTCGACGCTGAGGATCCGCTACCATCACCTCTCCGAACGGATCCTGACCCCCGAGGTGACCGGTGCGGCGGCCACCGTGTTCATCCTCTATCTCGGTACGTACCTGCTCGGCACGGTGGCGGGTGCGATCTACGGCTACAGCCTGCCCGAGGCGCTCTTCGAGTCCGTCTCGGCAACGGCGAACTCGGGGCTTTCCATCGGTGTCACCTCGCCCTCGATGCCTTCAGGGCTTAAGCTGGTGTACATGTTCCAGATGTGGGCGGGGCGACTCGAGTTCATCGCCGTGCTCGTATTGATAGCCCAGATCGTGCTCGCTTTCGACCTCAAGGGGGTCCTGAAGCGATGAGACGGCTCCTCCTGAGCGCCGTACTGTTGCTGCTCTTCACCGGCGTTGCCGTGAGTCCGGCGTTCGGCTTCACCGGGCCGACGCTATCGCCCGCCGAGGTCGTCGAGATCGACCGGGCCGCGGACGGGAGCGTCATCGTCGTCGAAGGCGAGGCCATCGGCGAGCATCTGCGTGCCCGCGGTGGCGGCCGCTGGGTGAACATCCTCGGTGACGACGTGGGACTCGGTATCTGGGTGACCGAGGAGATGGCGGAGAGCATCGAGTACTTCGGCGACCACCGCAACGATGGCGACATAGTCCGGGTCGTCGGCACGCTTAACGTAGCGTGTGACGTTCATGACGGCGAGTTCGACGTGCATGCGCAGAGCTTCGCGGTAATCTCGCGCGGGGGGCCGCGAGAGCAGGAGATCGAGCCGATCAAGGGCGTGGTGGGCGTTGCTGGCATGGGTATCGCATTCGTGCTGTGGCGGACGTATCGCCAGCGGCGCGAACGCCGCATGCTCTGACCGCTCTCCGGAAGGCTTCCCCACGGTGCACACCGCCGAGAACGCGTCCGACATAGTGATCGACCTGCGCGGTGTCGTGAAGGTCTACGACACCGGCGAGGTACCGTTCACCGCGCTCAAAGGTGTCGACCTCACCGTGAGAAGCGGCGAGTTCGTGGGTCTCGTGGGCAAGTCGGGCTCGGGCAAGACCACGCTCATCAACATGATCACGGGCATCGATCATCCCACCGAGGGCGAGGTGAACGTCGCCGACACGCCGGTCCATGCCCTGAACGAGAACCAACTGGCCATGTGGCGCGGGAGGACGGTCGGCGTGGTGTTCCAGTTCTTCCAGCTCCTGCCGACGCTCACCGTGATCGAGAACGTCATGCTGCCGATGGACTTCTGCAACATGTATGCGACTGCCGAGCGCCCCGAGCGCGCGATGCACCTGCTCGAACAGATCGAGATGACCGACCAGGCCTACAAGCTGCCCTCGGCACTCTCCGGCGGCCAGCAACAGCGTGTCGCCATCGCACGCGCGCTCGCCAACGACCCGCCTATCCTTGCGGCCGACGAGCCCACCGGCAACCTCGACTCCAAGACGGCCGATTCCGTGTTCCACTTGTTTGAAGAACTCGTCGATGCCCACAAGACGATCGTCATGGTCACGCACGATGTGGACATCGCATCCCGGGTCCGCCGGGCGCTCGTCGTGAGCGACGGCGAGATTACCGAGGAGACAGTTCACCGGGCCAGAACCGAACGCCGGGGCATCTGACGTGAGCCCGCGCTGGCGCAAGGTCGTCCGGGATCTTTCGGGGCATCGGTTCCGCACGCTACTCGTGGTTCTCTCCATCGCCGTGGGGATATTCGCTATCACCGTCGTCATGGGCGGCAGAGGCATCCTGCTGCGCGAGTTCGAGGCCGTCTACGCCGAGTCGGCACCGCCTACCATCACGTTTGACGTGGATGCAGCGGACGAGACCGTCGTGCGCGCTGTCGAGCGGGTCGATGGTGTGCACGCGGCCGAGGGCAGGCGCACGTTCTCCATGCGCTTCACCGGCGGTGAGCCCTCTCGCGAGACCCTCTCGGCAGGTTGGGACACCTTGCAGGTGCACGCCTTGGCCGACATCGCGACCTCCCGGATAGAGCAGACGACCCTGGAGGCGGGCCGGTCCTGGCCGCCCGGGCCCGGTGAGGTCTTGTTCGAGCGCTCGGTGAACATGATGTCGGACTACGAGCCCGGTGCGCTGATCACCGTCGAGACGGCAAGTGGCCACCGGGCAGTCCTGCGTGTGGCAGGGCTCGTGCATGACATCAATGCCTTTCCGGCCCACTTCGTCGCCGGACCTACAGGCTACGTGTCGATGGAGACGCTGCGTCTACTCGATGAACCTGCTCAGTTCAATAACATCCGTGTGGTCGCCGAGGGGTCGCCCACCCAGGCCGAGGCTAGTCGGCTCGCCATGGGCATCAGGGACGACGTCCTGATCTCCCGTGGCCTGCGCGTGCTCGGGACGAGCGTGCCCGAGCCGGGGAGTCACTTCCTCGGAGACATCTTCAGCGGCGTTTCGCTCCTCTTGCTCGCGCTCGGGGTGCTCAGTCTCTTCCTCTCGGGATTCCTCGTGGTGACGACGGTGCAGGCAATCATGTCCCAGCAGTTAAGCCAGGTCGGGATCATGAAGGCGATCGGCGGGCGGGCCGACCAGGTGATGTGGATGTATCTGGTGATGGTGACCGTCTACGGGTTGCTTGCCGTGTTCGTCGGGATGCCTGCAGGTGCGGCAGCGGGCTGGTGGTTCACGGGTTTCGCAGCCGACCTTCTCAACTTCCGGGTCACCTCGTACGCGCCACCCACGTACGTCGTGGCACTGGGGATCGGGGTCGGCATCGCGATCCCGCTCCTTGCGGCGATCGTCCCCGTGCGAATGGGGGCGCGCATAAGCGTGGTGAATGCACTTAACGCGACCGGCATGTCGGGAACCAGCTTTGGCCATGGGTTCATCGACCGCGCTCTCGGCCTCGTGCGTGGGTTACCTCGGCCGGTGGCCCTTTCGTTGCGCAACACGTTCCTTCGCAAGGGCCGCCTGACACTCACCCTCGTCACGCTCACGCTCGCTTCGGCCGTGGTGCTCTCGGTGATGAGCGTGCGGACGTCGATCCTGGCGACGGTCGACGAGGTCGACATGTGGCGCTTCGACGCGCAGCTCTACTTCGCGCTACCGCAGAGCGCCGAGGCGGTGGAGCGCATTGCGTCCCGTGTCGACGGTGTGGTCGCGGTCACGAGCATGCCCGAGTATCGCAGCGTGCTGTCGCGAGCCGATGGCACCGAGTCCGGCGGCATCGACATCATCGGCGTCGAGCCCGATTCGGATTTCGTGGTCCCGCGCGTAGCCGCGGGACGCTGGCTCGAGCCCGGCGACACATCCGCGCTCGTCGTGAACTCCGACGTTGTCACGAGCGAGCCCGAGCTTGCCGTCGGCACGACCGCGATTTTCAACGTTCTCGGGGAGAAGCGCGAATTCGAGATCGTCGGTATCGTGACCGCGGGCCTCATGGGCCCGGTAGCGTTCACGCCGGTGGACCACCTCGATTCGGTGACCGGTGCCGCCGGAGCGGTGACGCGGCTCCAGATACGCACGCCGACCGGCGATCCGGGCGAGCAGGCGCGGGTGGCGCGTCAGGTCGAGCGGCGCCTCGAGGAGCGTTCGGTGCCCGTCGCGTTCACGCAGACCCAGAGCGAGCAGCGCGACCAGGTTGCCAGCCAGCTCGGCATCCTCGTGACGTTCCTCGCCATCATGGGGGTGATCCTCTCGGCGGTCGGGGTGATCGGGCTTACCGGCACCATGACGATCAACGTCCTGGAGAGCACGCGGGAGATAGGCGTGATGCGGGCGATCGGGGCCTCGCACCGGTCGATCTACCAGATCTTCGTGACCGAGGGGG
>SKKZ01000016.1 GCA_007123455.1 Coriobacteriia bacterium
GCGCTCATGGCGAAACCACGGCTGCTTCTCCTCGATGAGCCGTCTCTCGGACTGGCACCGAGGGTGATCGCGGAGATATTCGACGCCCTCGAGAAACTACGTGCCGACGGCCTGACGATACTGCTTGTGGAGCAGGATGCCCGTCTGGCCCTCAAACACGCCGATCGTGGGTACGTCATGCGCACCGGCCAGGTCGCGCTCGAGGGGACCGCGAAGGAGTTGTTAGCGAACGATGATGTGAGACTGATCTACCTGGGTGCATGGAGCGGGAAGGGGAGTGCCGACCGATGATATGGAATCCCGAGTACGAGTCGATCGAACGTGATGCGCTCGAGGAACTGCAGCTCCGGCGTCTCCAGTCGACCGTGGCGTGGGTTCATGAGCGGGTCCCGTTCTACCGTGAGGCCCTGGACAAGCATGGTGTCAGACCCAAGGACATCCGCTCGCTGGAAGATGTCAGGCGCCTTCCGTTCACGGACAAGGCGGTGCTGCGAGACACCTATCCGTTCGGGCTCTTCGCAGTACCCATCGACCAGGTCGTCCGGGTGCACTCTTCGTCCGGTACGACAGGCAAGCCGATCGTCGTCGGCTACACGAAGGGCGACATCGCCACGTGGACCGAGTTGACCGCGCGTGTCGCATCCGCGGCAGGCGTGGTCAAGACTGACCTGGCGCAAATGGCGTTCGGCTACGGTATGTTCACAGGCGGGTTCGGCATGCACTACGGTCTCGAGCGGGTCGGCGCGACCGTGATACCGGCGAGCGCCGGCAACACGGAGCGCCATCTCATGATGATGGCGGACTTCGGCACTACCGTGCTCGTCTCCACGCCGTCGTACGCTCTCTACATGGCGGAGGTCGGCCAGGAGTTCGGAGTCGACTTCGAGAAACTGCCACTCCGCCTCGGACTCTTCGGCGCCGAGCCGTGCAGCGAAGCTGCACGCCGTGAGATCGAGGCGAAGCTACACGTGCGTGCCACCGACAACTACGGGCTCTCCGAGGTCATGGGACCCGGGGTTTCGGGTGAGTGCGAGTGCGCGTGCGGTCTGCACATCAACGAGGATCACTTTCTCGTGGAGGTGGTGGACCCCGTCACAGGAGAACCCCGCGCGGACGGTGATGAAGGGGAGCTGGTCATCACCCCGCTGACCAAAGAGGCGTTTCCCGTGTTGCGGTTCCGTACCCACGATCTGACGGTCATCGACCGGTCACCGTGCGAGTGCGGGCGGACCCTGGCCAGGATGAGCAAGGTCCGACAACGCACCGACGACATGCTCATCATCCGCGGCGTGAACGTCTTCCCGAGTCAGGTCGAAGATGTCCTGTTCAAGATCGAGGATGTACGTCCCCACTACCTCATCGTCGTCGACCGCAAGCACGGTCTCGACGACATGGAGGTTCGCCTGGAAGTCGCCGAAGAGGTGTTTTCGGATATCATGGCTGATATGGTGGCGTTCACCCGTCATGTGTCCGAGCGCCTGCACGCGGTTCTCGGGCTGAACGTCAAGGTGACACTCGTGGAGCCCGGGACGATCGAGCGTACTGCAGGCAAGGCTCAACGCGTGCTCGACCTGCGGGAGAACGGCTGTTAGAGGATACGGGATAACGAATTGCCGGGAGGTGTAGCATCGTGGACCTGGCGTCGATCCCCGAGTGGGCCTGGTGGATTGCCGCAGGTCTCGGGGGTGCGCTCGTTGCCGCAGGCGGTTATTTCGGTGTTCGTGCAGCGTACCGTCGCCTTTCACGTCGCCACCTCGTCCAGCTCGTAGGACGCAGGGAGGGAGTGCTCGCTTCACGGAGGACACTCGAGGCCGTCGTAAGACACCTCGCGGACGAGGACCATGAGAAGCTGCAGAGCTTCGCCGAGCACCCCGAGGACGAGGACCGCAAGGCACTCAAAGAGGTGGCCAGACGGATGGAGATCACCACTGAAGAACTCGACACCATGCCACTCCCGCGTTCGTTATGGCCTGCGGCGACCGCGCTTGCGGACGCCGCATACGTCATCGGCCAGGAAGCCGGCAGGGTAGGGGAGAGTGGTAATCCGGAAGAGGTCTTCCTGTCTCTGGCCGAAGTCGACATCGTCCGAGCTGCCGAAGCGTTCGAAGCAGCGGATAGCAGAGTCAGAGAGGCTTCGGAGCGGTTCGATCTGGATGAGGCGGCGGTCTATGGCGGAGGGTTGTACATATGAGTAGTGCGAGCCGTATCGGGCGGGCAGTCGCCGGTATAGCTGTCTTGCTCGTGTTAGTGATGCTCGTCAACGGTTGGTGGCGCGACTACCGGGGCGATGCGCCTCCCGTCGCGCCCGTCGAAGAGACTACGCCGACACCCGATGGTGTTGCCGAGGAGCCGGAAGACGAGACAGACGAGGCTCCCGATGAGGCCGAGAGTGCGGGTACGGTGGTCGTTCTCATCGAGGGACTGAATTTCCGACGCGAACCATCGCGCGATGGTGAGCTCATCCGCGGCTTCGGCCGGGGAACCCGATTGGAGTACCTGGACACGGTCGAGGGCTGGTACCACGTCAGGGACGAGCAGGGTGTTGAAGGTTACGTATCCGCCAGCCCGCAATACACCGAACTAGAGGAGTGACCGCACGGACCTGAAGGGTACGCGTGAGCATTCGTGGACAAGATCATCGGGGCAGCCTCAGATTTCTATCGTCTCCGGGTCACGCGCATCGACGCTACCGAAGAACTATTAAGGGGCAGGCCTGTTTCCTGCCAGAGGGATAGCTCCCTTGAATGGGTGCCGCTGTCATCGCCTCTGGACACAAAAGGCTTTTCAGCTTCGGCAATAAGCCTCATGGCCTCTGCAAC
>SKKZ01000232.1 GCA_007123455.1 Coriobacteriia bacterium
GGTCGCGGCACCTGATCGAAGGAGAGCCCCGCGTCGAGACGGCGACCGGACTCGAGTTCTGGTTCCGCGATCCCGCCTGTCCGGCGAGCCCACCGCCTCGCGTCTGGAAGCAAGCGCTCCTGACGTGGTTCGGCCTGTACCCGACGGTCCTCGTCGTGAGCTACACCGTGGCACGGCTGATCGAGACGTGGCCACTACCCGCACGCGCCGTCATCACAACGGCCCTCTCGGTGCTGCTCATGACGTGGATCGTGATGCCGAGGGTGACGCGGCTCTTCCGGGGATGGCTCGGCCGGACCGCAGGACAGAGCGAGTCGGCGGCCTGAAGCAGCGCCTACTCGATCTCCCAGACCTCGACATTCTCGCCGTGTTGCGCCACGAACGAGAACCACATCTCGAGATAGGCCGGCGTATCGACACCATCGACGGTGACCGAAGTCCTGATTCCGTCGTGTTCCATCCGGACGTCCCTCCCGGCGATGCGTGTCGAGGCCTGACCCGTCGGGATGTCGTCGCGCGGGACTGCCACGGCCGGCCCGTCTGGGATGCGGAACACGAGCATGATGTCCTTCATCGGGAACCGGGCGTCCTGACGCGTAACGGGCGCTATGAGCTGGTTGCTCTGCTCGTAACCCGCATACGGGTTCCTGCGGTAATCGCGCTCGTACCCTGTCTCCTCGGAAAGGATCACCACCCCGGGAGCCGCGTCCTTGAGCTCGCCGACCGACATGAACTGGGCACCTACGAGGTCGAGCTCTGTACCGGTGTAAGCACCGGCAAGGGCCAGGCCCCTCGACTGCGACCACACCGACTCCGTCTGCCGGTCGTACATCACCAGGTTCGACTCGTGGAGCAGGCCGCTCACACCGAACTCGAGCACTTCTCCGTCGACCTCGCGGTCGAACACGAGCGCCGAGCCGCAGAGCGGTCAAAAGGTCACGGCGATGGGTCTCCCATCCACAAGGTCGTTGGCGATCTCATGCCATACCATGACGTTGTAGGGATAGAACCGCGCATCGTCGCCGATCTCTACGAGAACGCCTTCAACATCGTCAGGGATCGCCGAGTCGGCAAGGTCGTCGAAGAGCGGGTCGGTGAGCGCGGGTATGTCGTCTTTGCCCGGTCCACCCGAGACGAACTCGTCGATCTCGACGAGGCGCTGCGAGGTGTCCGTTTCGAGACCGAAGCGCTCGAGCTCGCGGCTGTCTTGGGCATCCGCTCCGCAACCGGTGAGTATCACCACCACCAGCGCCAGCGCGAGAATCATCGCGGGAAGGTGTGACTGTCTGCTCATGGCTGCCTCCACAGGTCGAGCCGGAATCCGACTTAGCGGCTGAACGAACCCGCTTCCTCGTCGAGGGCTTTCAGGTCTGTCGTGATGGGATGGGCCTTGAGCGCTTGCGCTGCCCAGAGCAGGTTGTGCGCCATATAGCGCGCCGTGCGGTTCGTGTAGAGATGACGGTCGCCACCGGCCTCGATGTAGCTCGGTCCGGGACCGGCGTCACCGACCCAGTAGCAGTCCGCGTTGGGCGGCACCGTGCAGCCGAGGTGGGACAGGTTGAACAGCGTGTTCGCACAGCAGTCGTGCGCACCATCTTCGTTTCCCGTCACGATGACGCCGGCCGCCTTGTTGTACAGCGGGTACCGGCCGGTTTCGGCGTCACCTTCGGCATACGTCCCGTCGAGACGCTCCATGACAAGCTGCGCGACCGAGGAGCGCACGCCAAACCAGATAGGCATCCCGATGACCAGGATATCGCATGCCTTGATGCGCTCGAGTATCTGCGGCCACTCGTCACCCGGGCCTTCCTCCGACGACACACCGAACTTCACGTCGTGATCGACCACCCGGATGGTCTCCGATTCGACGCCGAGGTTACTGAGAAGCGACGCGACCTTGTCGATGAGCGCCTGCGTGTTCGAGACTTCGGGGGAGGGCTTCAGGGTGCAGTTCAGGAAGAGTGCCTTGAAGCTCATCCGCTCTCGTCCTTTCGTCGGCCGGGCACCCCGCGCCCGCTGCCCGTTCCCGCCGTTACGCCTCGGCGCCCGTCGCCTTCATCTCTTTGACGGCACGGGCATACTGGGCGCCCCACTCACGCGCGGCGGCGATCTCGTCATCACTCGGCCGATATTTCTGCGTGTACGGCTCGAAAGGCTGCTCGAACCCGATCGCGTCGAGTCGCTCCCCGATCTGCTTGCACGCTCCACTCGACCAACCGTATGAGCCGAACGCGCCACCGAGCTTGCCGGCCGGCTTCAGGCCCGAGAGGTATTGCAGGTAGCCTGCGACGCGGTAGAGCATGCCGTGGTGCAGGGTCGGCGAACCGAGCAGCAATGCGCGAGAATCCAGCAGGTGGCGTGTGACGTGTGCGATCGGGGTGGCGGCAAGGTCGAAGAGCTCGACCTCCACCCCCTCGGCCGCGATACCGTCCACCACGGCACGAGCAAGCGTGTCCGTCGAACCCCACATCGTGGAGAACGCGACGGTGATCTTCTCGCGCGTCTCCCCCGCTGTGAGTCGTCCGTAGACGTCCAGGAGCGTCGCGAGGGATTCACCGCGCCAGATGACGCCATGGCTCGGTGCGATCGTATCGATCTCCCAGCCCGTCGCGACGACCTTCTCGACCGCCTTGGCGACTTGTTTGCCAAGTGGCATCAGGATATTGGCGTAGTACACCGTGAGCTCCTCGACGGCGAGATCGAGTCCGACCTCATCGGCGAAGCGCTCCGAGGAGGCCATGTGCTGCCCGAAGGCGTCGTTGGGCATGAGCACGCGCTCCTCGGCGCAGTACGTGAACATCGAA
>SKKZ01000020.1 GCA_007123455.1 Coriobacteriia bacterium
GCGACACCGACCGACGTGGCGATCGAGAGCAGGGCCATCGCCAGTGCGACCCTCGTTGCATAGGCGTATCGCATCCCGGCATCCCCTTCCGTTATGCAAGGTCGAATCGTTCGTAGTGGATCCGGCGGCGATCGACACCCATCTCGACGAGAATCCCCTCGACCACCGCGGTCATCACTGGCGGCCCGCAGGTGAAGTACTCGTGCCCCTGGTGGCCTCCGGTCGCACGCTCGATGATCTCGCGAGTGATGAAGCCGACCTCGCCGTCCCAATCCTCGGGCGGATCCTCGAGCACATAGGTGATCGCGAGGTCGAGACGCTCCGCAAGGGCATCGAGTTCGTCGGAGAAGGCCAGGTCGTTCAGTGACTTGGCGCCGTATACGAGTGTCATTGGCGTCCGGTCCTCCCGGTCCGCCGCGCTCCTCAGGATGCTCATGACCGGAGTGATGCCGATACCGCCGGTGACGAACGCATACCGGGGGGCAGGATGCCTGTCTGTGGTGAACGCCCCGAACGGCCCGTCGACATAGACGGTGGTGCCGACGACCGTCGAACCGATCTGCGCTGTGAAGTCACCAAGTTCCTTGACTGTGATGTCGAAGCCGCCGTGTTCGGCGAGCGCACTCGAAGAGAACGAGAACGGGTGCTCTTCGAGGGAGAACGGTGATCGGCCGATGATGAACCAGGCGTGCTGGCCGGGCCGGAACTCGATTCCCGAATGGCCTTCCGGTCTGAGCGAGAGCGTCCAGACGTCGGGCGTCTCCTGGCGGACCTCCTCGACGCGGTACGGACGGCCACGGCGACGTAGTGGCTTGCCGATACGTGAATAGCCGAGCGAGACGAGTGCGAGCGCCGGATAGACGAGGAAGACAGAGATCTTCCAGTCGGTGGCGTAGATACCGCTGCCCTCGACGTGCAACGTGACCAGCGCGATGATGGCGACGGCGCCGGTTGCGTGAAATCCATGCCAAAGCTCGTAGGAGACGGGCAGGCGCCGTCTCAACAGCGATGCTCCGACGATGCCCATCACCCCGAGAGCGGCAAGGACCGCGAAGCGGGATGGCCATTGCGCTGAGAAGACGTTCAGGAGACCGAGACGTTCGGGGTCGTCGAGGAAGATGAGGAGCGGGTGGGCGAGAACGAGTCCGAGGGCGACAAGAGCCATCTGGCGGTGGAAGTAGTAGACCGCGTCGACTCCGTACGGACGCTTGAGCGGTGCGAACCGGACCGCGAGCACGAACTGCATCCCGATGACGCCGGCCGCGACGAACGCCAGGGCGACGGACGACTCGAGCAGCACCGTCCTGGCCGCCGAGAGCGGGGGCAGGAGCATGAGCGACAGAGGTGCCAGCACCAGCATCGCGTAGAGAGCGATGCCGAGCGCGCCCCGGACGAAGTATGTTCGCCTTCCGTCCATTCCCTCCCCGGTCATCGGTTCACAACACCACGCGCCCCACGGCGACATCGGGTCGCCACAGGCCTCACTCGCCCACGCGGTGCCAGGAGACCGAAGGCACCTTCGGGCGCCAGGCGAGGGCACGCTTCGCCGCGAGTACGCCGAAGGCCGCGACGACACCGAAGACGCCGAGCGCTGCAACCACGATGATGAGTGCGGCCACGGGCCCGACGATGACACGCGAGTCGTCCGAGACCTGCATCTTCGGCGAGAGCGCAATGCCGATCCATGAGCGGCTCACTGCTACGTCGCTCGCTAAGGTCACTGCGCTGTATGTGTGATCGCCGGCAACGCTATTCGCGAAAAGGGCAGCCGCGCCGCTCTGGGTCGCTGCGACATCGCCGCGCGCGATGATTGCTCCCGCCCCGGTCTGGCTGACCGACGCGCTGCCCTGGGCGTTCACCACCCCTGTACAGCTCGTGCTGATCTCGACGTCCTGGGCCGACGTCACCGTCCCAACGATCGCCGTCTTCACTGAATCGTTCTCTGGCACTGCGTTCTCTGCGGCTTTCATGGCGGCCTCCCGGCATAGGTGTCACGAGAGGTTGATTCCCCATGGCGACGTCACCCCTACATGGACCCGAGCGATATCCATAGCCTTCGCAAATCCCGCATGGCTAAGGAGCGGGGGTCCGAACCTTCCAAACGGGCGTAACCCGTCTAGCGGTCCTCGAAGAGCTGAAGGTTGCGCCAGCCGGCATCGCTGCATCGCTCGGGCGAAGCTTCGGGAACGCCTTCAGGACCATCTCCACGAGTACGTCGGATGAGCGAGTGAGCGCGTCCGTTGCGGGGACCCCGAGTTCGATCTCGTAGAGCACGATGGCCGCAGTCACCTCGGCATCGGTCATGTTCTCGTGATTGATAGTAAGGCCGATGACCTTCGTGTCCGCGAAGGTCTCTATCAGATTGATCTCGTTCGCCGGTGACGGGATGCGCAGACCATCGAAGTCACAGCGCGTGTGTCGCGCCGGTGCGTGCTGGAGGATGACGCCCTGGGGCTGGCTGCCCCGTAGGATGAAGCCGGACGACAGGTACGCCGGGTGACCGAGGGCACTCTGCCCCTCGACGATGATCACATCCGGCTGCTCGGCCTCGAACGCGTTGAGCACCGCGCCCTCCATCTCCCCAGCACAGAACTGGCTGGGCATGGCGTCGAGCGCCACGCCGTAGCGTGCGCCCTGAATCAGCCCGGTCTGTCCGGTGGTGACCATGACGGCTTTAATCCCACGTTCGTTCAGCGCCCGCGTGAGTATCGTAGCCGTCGTGCGCTTGCCGATCGCACAGTCAGTGCCAAGGACCGCGATGCGAGGACACGCGACCGTGGAGATGCGACCGTCGAAGA
>SKKZ01000022.1 GCA_007123455.1 Coriobacteriia bacterium
AGGACTCGAGCGGGAAGTCAGCCCCTCCAACACTCAGGACGACGTGCGAAGCGACCGGATTCACCGGAAGCTGAGTGCCGGGCGGGAAGAGAACGAATATCTTGTTCGGACCTGCTTCGGCGTCCGCAGCAAGCCTGCCGAACGGCCCAACGGTCACCGGGAAGGCATAGGAACTTATCTCACCCTCCAGGGCGGTGCCGAGCGTGACCGTGCCCACACTCGGAGCGCTCGGATTCGAGAGGAGTGCAAATGTTTGGTCTCCAACAATGGTGGTCTCAACGCCTCCCTGCGTCTGCGCGGTGAACGTCGAGTAATACGTGTAGCTTCCCGGCTCGGAGGGATTGACGACACCGTTCACTGTGGCCACGATAGTCCGGGCCGCCGAGTTGCCCGTCCTACGCGAGGAGAACGTCGCGGTGACGGTACGGCTCTCCGGATCAACGGCCACCACCGGACCGGGACTTACCGATGCCCCGCCGTGGGTTATGGTGACAGAGGCCGAGGCAAGGTCTGTGTTCGGCGGGAACGAGAAGACGACTTCCCATGCCGTCTCGTTCGAACCGCTGATCGCCGTTCCGCTGTAGCTGGCAGGCGCATTGACGTACAGACTCGTCGGTTGGGCGAGCGTGACATTCTCGCTCTCCCACGCAATCGCCACACCCACGACGATCCCAACCAGCAACACTGCCGTTACGACCGCAAAACGGCCGCGCCTCGAGAGCCGCTTCCTTGCAGAAGTCGTCTCGATGCACGAGGCATGACGCGCATCCTGGCGGGCTACGCCACTATGTTGACCAGACTCTGAAAGCACTGCCACCCCTACCAGAAACGAACATCAAGCATCGCCGCCACGTCAGCTTGACGATTCAGCGCTAAACCTCATTATCATACCAAGTATACCTGTGGGGAACAGAAGGTTGCGCACCTGCGGACCCGCATTGTGGCCACTCTCATCGACGGCGTGCTCGCGGTCGCAGTCATCTCGGTCGCGATGCCGCGGATCGAGCACGGGACTGCCACAGCTCCCCCACATGATCTCGTCGCAGAAGCAGTACTATGGAATCCTCCTGAGGCAGCGAGAAAGGCGTGTCCATGCGCACCGACGTCGTGTTCACCCTTACCGGCCCCGATCGGGTCGGCATCGTCGAAGAGGTCACCGCAGTCCTGCTCGGCCTGGGCGGCAACGTGGAGACAAGCCGCATGGCCCGTCTCGGAGGCGAGTTCGCGATACTCATGCTGGCCTCGCTGCCAGCCGAGCGGGAAGACGACATCGACGAGGCGTTTGCAGGCCTCTCGGCACAGGGATATCGGATGACCTACAGCACGACGGACCGTGCCACCGCCGAGGCGCAGCGTGGTTGGCTCCGCTATCAGATCGACGTCCACGGTGCCGACCATGAAGGCATCATCCACGAGATCGCGCGCGGTCTTTCGCAGCGTGGCATCACCATCGAGTCGGCCGACACCGGGACTTCACGTGCGCCTGTGAGCGGCGCATCGCTGTTCTCGATGACCGCCTTAGTGGCAGCGCCGCCGGACCTGTCCGAGAGCGAGTGGACCGAGGAGCTGCGTGATGCCGGCTACCAGGCGAACGTCGGCATCACCGTGAACGCCATCGACGTCGAGTAGCGACGCGGCCACTACGCTATTGTGGCCCTACCCGATCCCGGCGTGATAGCTCTGTAGCGAGCGCACGCTCTCCCGGCCCTCGCTATGTGCGGCGATTCCTCGTGCAGCGGCGAGGGCGGCGGCCGTCGTCGTGATGTAGGGCACACGATGCTTGATCGCAGCCTTGCGGATGTAGGAGTCGTCGAACTCCGAGCTCTTGCCCGACGGGGTGTTGACCACGAGCACGATCTCGCCGTTCTTGATCGCGTCCTCGATGTTCGGGCGACCCTCGTGCACCTTCAGGATGGGCTCGGATCGAACGCCGTTCCCGACGAGGAACGCCTGGGTGCCACCGGTCGCACGGATCGTGAGCCCCGCGCGTGCGAACTCCCGCGCGGCCTCGAGGATCTTCGCGCCGCTCGACCCCGGCCTGTCGGTGCCACGCCGGTCGCGTTCGGCAACGGTGATCAGGACCGTACCCTCGGCGGGCAGCTGTGCGTTCGCGGCCTCCTGTGCCTTGTGGAACGCGAGCCCGAGAGAGCTCCCCATGCCGAGCACCTCACCGGTCGAGCGCATCTCGGGCCCGAGCAGGGGGTCGACCTCGGGGAACATGTTGAACGGGAAAACAGCCTCCTTGACTCCGTAGTGCGGCACGTGGCGCTTCTTCAGACCGAGGTCGACAAGCGTCTCGCCGAGCATGAGGCGAGTCGCGATGCGCGCCATCTGAACGTCGCACACTTTGGAGACGAGCGGCACGGTGCGCGAGGCACGCGGGTTGGCCTCCAGCACGTATACAACGTCGTCCGAGATCGCGTACTGGATGTTCATCAGGCCTACGACGCCGAGCTCGACGGCGATCCTGCGCGTGTACTCTTCAATGAGCTCGAGGTGCTCGTCGGAAATGCCGAGCGGCGGTATGACGCATGCCGAATCACCCGAGTGCACGCCGGCATATTCGATGTGCTCCATGACTGCGGGCACGAAGGCGGTCGTGCCGTCACACACGGCATCGGCCTCACACTCGAGCGCGTTCTCGAGAAAACGGTCGATCAGTATGGGCCGCTCGGGTGTGACGTCAGTGGCATTGGTGATGTAGCGGGAGAGCATCTCCTCGTCATGCACGATCTCCATACCGCGCCCCCCGAGGACGTAAGACGGCCGCACCATCACCGGGTAGCCGATGCG
>SKKZ01000167.1 GCA_007123455.1 Coriobacteriia bacterium
ACGAAGAAGGTCCCGGCCAGGGCTGCCGGTACCGACGCCAGCACGAAGGCGTAGAACCGCAACCGGTCGACCGGGTAGCCGAGCGCCGCCATGCGCACGGGGTTCTCGCGGATGCCCCGCAACGCCAGGCCGAAGGGCGAATGAATCAGCGCACGCAGCAGTCCGAAGCAGATCAAGAAGACGACGAGGAGGGCCCAGTAGAAGTTGTCGGCATCCCGGAACGAGATCGCGGCGAACACCGGGGGGCGAGTCCCTTGGATGCCGTCGAACCCTTCGGTCACCGACGTCCATTGCTGGGCGATCGCCCAGACGATCTGCCCCAGGGCCAGCGTGAGGATCAGGAAGTAGGTCCCGTAGGTGCGCATCGAGATGAGCCCAAAGATCGCTGCCAGCAGGACCGTGCCGACGAGCGCCGCCACCATCGGGTACGGGAACGGCAATCCGTAGTGGACGCTGAGGATGGCGAGGGTGTAACCGGCGAAGCCGAACAGCCCCGTCTGGGTGAGGGAGATCATGCCTCCCTGCCCGGCGAGGAACGAGAGGCTCATCGCCAGCATGCTGTAGAACAAGATCCTCGTGACGGTCGTCAGGTAGTAGGGAGGCAACCAGGCGGGGAAGCTCACCATGACCAACACCAGTGCGGTTAGTGCCGCGTAGACGACGTACTCGGTCTTGAAGGCGCGGAGCGTCATGTCCACTTCCCGAAGAGGCCCTGAGGCCGGAAAGCGAGCACCAAGGCCATCGGCCCGAAGATCATGAAGAACGAGAGCTCCGGGAAGTAGGCTCGGCTGAACGACAGCAGGAGCCCGGTCAGCACGGCGGCGACGACGGCACCACCGAGACTCCCGAGCCCACCGAGGATCACCACCACGAGCGACAGGATGAGGATCTGCATGTCGGCACCCGGCTGGATGGAGAGGAACGACGCGCCGATCACACCGGCGATCCCGGCGAGGAAGGCCGAGAGCACGAAGACGGCCGTGAAGATGCGGCGGATGTTGATGCCGAGAGCACTCACCGTCTCCCGGTCGTCGACACCCGCACGGACTGCGGCACCGATCTTCGTCTTGCTGAGCAGGAACCATAGGCCCAGCCCGATGACGATCGCGAGCCCCAGGATGAACAGCCGGAACCCTGGATACACGAGCCCGAACATGGAGATCCTCGGGTTGAGCTCCGCGGGTACCCGGATCGACTGGGCGAAGCCGCCCCATATCGCGAGGCTCACATCTGCGATGATGATCGACAGCGCGATCGTGAGCAGCGTCTCGGGGAGGGGTTGGCCCCGCACGCGATCGAGCAGGATCCGTTCGAAGAACAGGCCGAGGACGGCGATGCCGACACCACCTGCGAGCAGGGCCAAGAACCAGCTGTTCGTCTGGCGGAAGACCGTCAGCCCTATGTACCCACCGAGCATGTAGAAGGCTCCGTGGCTCAGGTTCACCACACGCATCAAGCCGAACGCGAGGGTGAGACCACTTCCCAGCACGAAGAGTAGACCCGCGTGCGTGAGGCCATTGAGGACGAGGATAGCCTCAGTGATCAAGATGGGTACCTCCACCGCTCATGTGTCGACCCTTTCGCCTGTGCCAGACTCACGGCTCCCTCGCGTGATGGCCGACACCCTCGGTGGTGCGGTCGACTCCCGGAGGACGAACGTAGGAATGAGCTGCAGCCGACGCGGAGGAGTCCTGTCGTCCGACGCGACGACACGTTCATGAAGGAAACGCATCGCGGTCGCCCCGAGCGCCTCCGTCGGGATGCGTAACGTCGTGAGCTTCGGCACGAAGCGTGCCGACTCGACCGCATCGTTGAAGCCCACCAGCGACACGTCGCTCGGAACGCCGAGCCCGATCCGACCGAGCGCCCAGACGATCGTGAAGGCCAAGCCGTCGGTCGAGCTGAGGATGCCCGTTGGGCCGTGCCCTCGCTCGACCAGGCGCCGAAAGGCTCCCTCGAACGATAGACCCGGTTCGTTGGGATCGATGTGGATCTCCTCGACTTCGATACCGGCCAGCTGCAGCGCCGTCTGCCGAAAGCCTCGTGCCCTGGCCGCGAAGGACGGCTTCTCCGGCGCCTCCGTGACGTAGGCGAGGTGCGTGTGCCCGAGCCCGACCAGATGACTCGCAACGATCGCCCCGCCCTCGAAGTCGGCACTGTGGACCGCATCACAGGGCTCGAGCGGGTCCGGGTAGGTCAGCAGAGAGACCGGGACGCCCGCCTCCAGGTACGGGGCCAGTGCGGAGCGTGCGCGCGAACCCGCGACGATCACCCCAGCGACCTCGGAGCGAGGTGCGGGAGCATCCGTGCCGGCGCGTTCGAGCGGGCGGGTTACGAAGGTGTAGCCGAGCGCCTCGGCCTCGCGACTCGCACCGCTGATCAGCCCCATCCAGAACTCGGGATCCTCGACGTCGTGGCGGGGGATCAGCAGCACGATGCTCTGGCGGCCGGCCTCCAGTCGGGGGCGTGCGAGCGCCGCGTGCCGGTACCCGAGTTCACGCGCGGCATCGAAGACCTTGCGGCGCGTAACCTCACTGACCCCAGGTCGACCGGTCAGAGCCCGCGACACCGAGTACTTGGAGAGGCCGACTCGAGCAGCCACATCTGTGAGGGTGACATGCTTCATTCTGCCTTCCCTACAGCGCAACAATTGCGTTTCGGCATCGTAGCATGTGCGCCACCGCGCCGCAATCATTGCGCCACTCCTCGCATGCGAGTTGAGGGACCGATGACGTTGTGGCACGTCCTCGCCAGCTTGGTTGCGTGCAGAACCCTTCGGACTAGTCTCTC
>SKKZ01000133.1 GCA_007123455.1 Coriobacteriia bacterium
AACCCTGCCCGGTCGAGAGCGTCGCGTAGTAGATCGACGGGAAGCGCTGTATGGAGCGAACGGCGCGATCGGAGGTGCCAGCCTGTCTCGGCGGGGTCGTCGTAGGCGAACGCGTTGTCCGCACTCGGCACGACTCCCTGATCCCGCGTCAGGGTCACGAAGTCGAACATGATCGCCCCCTCCGGGTAGTCGAGCACCTTCAGGAACACACGATCGCCCTCGGGTGTCTCCCGGATGACCGGCGGCATCATCCGGACACGGCCCTCGATGAGCCGCGCGTGGTTGAGGAGGTGCAGCACTACCACACCTCCGGGTCGCAGTACGGCCGCGAAGTCCTCGAATGTCGCATGCAGACCCGCAACACCGTCTACGTGCGGAAGACCGTTGCCGAGCGTGATGACTGCATCGTACCCGGTGCCGACAAGATGCTCGAGCTCGCCGAAACCCCCTTCGAACAGCGGGATGTCCACTCCGGCCGCGGATGCGTTCTCGCGCGCCTGAGCGAGCATCGACTCGCTCGGGTCGACGCCCACGACCTCGTGTCCCCACTCCCGGAACATCACCGCGTGCTTTGCACTCCCGCAACCGACGTCGATGATGCGGTCGACACCGAACCGCGCGAAGACATCGCGAAAGAACGGGGACTCCCTGGCAAGCCGACGGTCCCAGTCGACCATCTGGTCGTAATCGCTCGCCGGCTCCACGTCACGTCGCTCCTCGGCCATTCGTCTCACCCGTCCAGTCCGAAGATGCGGACCGCATTGCCCCGCAAGACAAGGTCCCGGTCCGCGCGGCCGACCCCGATCTCATCGAGCGTCGCCACCTGCTGATACTTCATCCACGAGCGGTACGCCGCGGTGCTGCCCGAGTCGGTACCGAAGAGTACACGCTCGGGCCCCAGGGCGCTCATGACACGCTCGAACACCTGCCCGAGGGTCAGGGGATACGCCATGAAGTCCATCCAGTTGTTCGTTCCCGAGGAGTCTACTGCCACGTTCGGGCACTGGTAGGCGACCTTGAGAAGCTGGTCGAGGTAGCCCGCGCCGAAGTGCGCGATAACGAAGGTGATCTCCGGGAAGTCCCGCGCCACCGGCGACAGGTCAATGGGGTCGGCATAGCGCATGTCTCCGCCCGGATCGACCGTGACGCCGTAGTGCACGATCATCGGCGCGCCGAGCTCGGCGGCCTTCTCGAAGAACGGCCGGCATGCCGGATCGGAGAGTCGATAGCAACGGTTGACCGGAAGCAGCTTCACACCCTTGAAGCCGGCGGCCATCTCGCGCTCGAGCAGGTCCGCTGCCCCGGGGTCGCGCGGATCCACATTGCACAGAGCGTGAACATGCCCTGCAGCCGCGGTGATGAACTCACGCATGTACGCCGAGTTGGGAATCACCGAGACTATGAGCGCTTTGGCCAACCCGGCATCGTGTATGCGTTCCGTGTACCACGACGCCATCTCGTCGGCAGGCATGTCGGGCAACGTCTCCCCCCGCCTGCCGAACTTGCGCTCCTTGAGCGCCTGCCTGAAGCGTGGAGCGCCCTGAGGATGCGCCTCGATGTACTCCTCGATCAAGCGCACCGAGAACAGGTGGCAATGTGCGTCGATCACGTCCCCTGGTCTCGTCGGCCCGGCCGGCTGGAGCGACCCCATCTGTCAGGACTCGCGCTCGGCATCGCCCGGCTGAGACGCCGGGGGCGGCGGGGGCGGCGGGGGGGACACGGCGGTGGAGTCGGATACCGTCTTGGGCGCTTCAGGAACGATGATCGCTGCCGCCACGTAGGCGATGATGAGCGGCCCCCACGCGTTGAACACGAATGCGAAGAGCACGTAGCCGACACGCAGAAGCGTGACGTCCACGGAGAAGTAGTCGGACACGCCGCCGAGCACCCCCGCGAGCACCTTCTTCTCCCGCGAGCGCACGAGGCGGGCATCGCGAGAGGGCAGGCGTGCACCGGGACGACGACTGTACACGATGATCAGTACGCCGAGGACGATCACCGCAAGAGGCCAGCCGATCCGCCTCGCCTCGCGCATGATGTCACGCACGATCTCCCACGGGCCGACCCATCCGAACAGCGGCACCCCTGCGAGCAGGCCGAGTCCCACCAGGATAAGCAGCACCCCGATGATCAGGTATACGGCCCGCACATCGGTGTCCCTGCCTCCGCCGGGAGTCTCACTGCTCACGATCGCTTCCTCCTTCTCCGGCGACAGCCGGATCAGTACGTCTTCACTTCCACGTTCGAGACACCGGCCTCGAACCGGATGTCGTATCCGCCGTCACTCTCGAATCCCGGAGTCATCCAGATTCGACCCTCACCTGTCACGCGCGGGATATCCCGATCCACGCTGATGTTGGTAAGGCCGGCATCGGCTTCAATACGAGCAGGCACGGACTCCGGGATCCGTATGGTGAAGTTCGTCACTCCGCCACGGACGGACACGGGGACTTCGTTCACGCCTGACGGGATATCTCCGAGGGTCAGCGTGACCTGCGATACACCCGAACGCGCCTCCACGGATCTGACCACGAGCCCGGAGAGGTCTGCGTCCAGGTCGACCACGCCGGTGTCCAGCTCGAGATCCCAGATCACGTCACGAGACAGCCGCACGTCAACGCGACTGCTTCCGCGTACCCCGGGAACCCAGACGCGGTCCGCCGGGCCCATCACGTCTACCAGAGCTCTCGTTCCCTCCAAGACGACACTCACCGCGGGCTCTCCATGCGGACTGCGCCCGCTGACGCGTACGAGTTCATCGCCATCGCTCACCGAATACGATCCTACG
>SKKZ01000116.1 GCA_007123455.1 Coriobacteriia bacterium
CGTGTTGCCGTCCATCAGGGAGTCGAAGCTGTTCGTTCGGTCGAGCCCCGTGCCGTGGGCATGGCCAATGCGGTGCTGCGCCGGATCGCCGAGGCCGCGCCTTCGTTCCCCTGGGGTGATCCCGACACGGACGTCGAGGCACTCGCCCGTGTGACCGCACATCCGCTATGGCTCGTCCGTACGCTCGTTCAAGACCTCGGGCTCGAGTTGGCGCGTTCGATGCTCGCTGCCGACAACGAGCCCGCTCCGCTCTTCCTGGCCCACAACCCCTTCGCCGGCTCGGAAGCCGACCTCATGGACGTTCTGGACCGGGAGGGTGTGGATCCGCGCCCGTGCGCTCCCGCAGGGTGCATCGTCGCAGGCCATCCCTCGCGTGCTGTCCGCAGCGCCGCGCTTGAAGAGGGAGCTTGCATCGTCGTGGACGCTGCCGCTCAGTTCGTTGCGGCTATCGCCGCGCCACAGCCTGCCGGACGGGGGGTGGACCTGGCTGCCGGACGCGGCACCAAGACCCTTCTGATGCAGGCGGCCGCAGTCCGAGCGGGAGGGCCGGCAGAGATCACTGCGGCGGATGTCCATCCTTTCAAGATCGCACTTCTCGAAGAGCGGATGGGCCGACTGCAAGTGCCCGGAGTAAAGGGAGTCGTGGCGGATGCAACCCAGCCGGATGCGATTGCGGCGCTGGGGGGACCGTCCTCGGCTGACGTGGTCCTGCTCGATGCTCCGTGCTCCGGACTCGGTGCGCTGCGTCGTCATCCCGAGAAACGCTGGCGCCTGGACTCTGCGTCCATCGAGGCACTCGCGACGCTCTCGCAAACGATGCTGGAGACCGCCTCGCTGCTTGTCCGGCCTGGCGGTTTCGTGGTGTACTCGACATGCACCGTCACAGATCGCGAGAACCGTCAGGTCGTCGAGGGATTCCTGGCGGGAAGAGCAGGGGGGAGCTTCAGCACCGTCTCGCTTGCTGACTCGATTCCCGCCGATTGGGAGCGGTTCGTCACGAGTGAGGGATGGTTCCGCTCGGTGCCTGAAGCCGGTGGTCCTGACGGCCACTTCGCTGCGGTGCTCGCCTGCGAAGAAGATCGTTCACCAGTGTCGGTCTGATGGAGGAGGACACATGCGCACAACGAGGATCGTAGAGATGCTCGAGGTCACGGAGGCGGCGGCGCTGGCTGCGGGTCGCTGGATGGGCAGAGGCGACAAGCATGCTGCAGACAAAGCAGCAGTCGAGGCCATGAGGTCGGCATTCAACCACCTCGACATATCCGGTGAGATCGTCATCGGTGAAGGAGAGCGTGACAAAGCTCCGATGCTCTACATCGGGGAGAAGGTCGGAGCCGGTGGCGAGGAGATCGACATCGCGGTCGACCCGCTCGAGGGAACCAATCTCACCGCATACGGTCAGTCCAACTCGCTCGCTGTTCTCGCGTTCGGACCGAAGGGAACGCTTCTCAACGCGCCCGATACCTACATGTACAAAGTCGCTACCGGCCCGTTGGCTGCTGGTACGGTCCACGTCGACGCCACGCCTGCGGAGAACGTCGCCGCTGTGGCCAAGGCACTCGGTCGACCCGCCGGCGACATCGTGGTATGCATACTCGACCGCGAGCGTCACACCGACCTCATAGCCGAAGTCCGTGAAGCCGGTGCGCGCATCCGTCTCATATCGGACGGTGACGTCTTCGGCGCGGTCGCAACCGCGATCGAAGGAACCGGGATCCATCTGTATCTCGGCGTCGGAGCGGCACCCGAAGGAGTGCTTGCGGCCGCAGCTATGCGGTGTATAGGCGGCGAGTTCATGGGGCGTTTCCGCTTTCGCAACGACGAGGAGCGTGCGCGTGCCGAGCGAATGGCCGACTGCGACATCGACGGCGTTCTCGATATGGACTGCCTCGTCGCCACCGACGACGCCGCCTTTATCGCCACAGGCGTGACCGATGGAGAGCTGTTGCGAGGCGTCAAGTACTTCGGCAAGGGCTCCAGAACGCACTCAGTCGCGATGGACGCGTCGACCGGAACGGTGCGCTTCATCGAGACGGTCTACAAGACCGGTGCCGAGCCGTTCTGGGTCCGCAGGGACTGACGTCTCAGCTCGATCAGGAGTCGGCGACCGGGCACGTGGAACAGCCGGCCCCACAGGAGGGACCCGCCTCGGGAGTGGCCGTCGAAGTCTTCTCGGTGGGCGCGGTCTCGGCGGGTGCGGACCGGTAGTCGGTGTTGTGGAAACCGGAGCCCTTGAACACGACGCCCACAGGAGTGAAGACCCTGCGTCCCGAGGCGCCACAGTGGGGGCAGGACTCTTCAGATGTCGAGCCGATCGGGCGGGTGACCTCGAATGTGTGAGCACATGACGTGCACCGGTAGTCATACCTCGGCATGTGTGTAGAACTCCTCTCCGACCCGGCGGGCGAACGGGCGGGGCGAAAGCGAACGGCATGCCGTCCCGCAAGGTGACATCACATATTACACTGGTAGCTATGAGAGATACACAAGAGAGTACTTCAGACATCGAGCCTGATATGCCGACCGAGGGACGTGAGTCTCCACCGGTCTTCGTCGTGGAGCGTGACCGTTCTCCGCGTAGACCACTCGTCCCGCGCACGCTCCTCGCCGCTGTGTTGGCCGTCGCCGCGATGATCGCACTCGCCATCGCCATCGGCACCTGGTACGTGGCCGGCATCGGTATCCTCGTGCCCGACGTCACTGGAATCCCTGAAGGGGTCGCCCGCGCACGTC
>SKKZ01000122.1 GCA_007123455.1 Coriobacteriia bacterium
ATGGGACTGCGCGTGCAGGACCTCACCGACGAGCACATCTTTCGCAAGAAGGTCGAGGCCGCGCTTCACGAGAAGAACGATGTGCTGCAGAAGATCTACGGACTTCCGACCTACACGGTCGATGAAATTGCCGATGAGTATCTCGCTTACGGTGAGCGTCTTGCCCAACACATCGCCGACACGTCACTGGTGGTGAACAAGGCGCTCGACGCCGACCAGTGGGTGCTCTTCGAGGGAGCCCAGGGTACGCTGCTCGATCTGGACCACGGAACCTATCCGTTTGTGACTTCGTCGAGCCCGATCGCTGGCGGCGCGTGCACGGGCGTCGGGGTGGGCCCGAAGCGTATCGATCGGGTGCTCGGCATCGCCAAGGCCTACATCACGCGTGTAGGTTCCGGCCCGTTTCCCACCGAGCTCTCCGACGAGGTCGGCGAGCATCTCATCCGCGTCGGTCACGAGTACGGCACCACGACCGGGCGCGAGCGGCGCGCGGGCTGGTACGACGCGGTCATCGTGCGATACGCCGTGCAGGTGAGCGGCCTGACCGACCTCATCATCACCAAGCTCGACGTGCTCTCCGAGCTCGACACCATCAAGGTGTGCGTGGCCTACGAGTACGAAGGCCACCGCTACAACAACCTGCCGTGCCACCAGACGATCTTCCACCACGCGACTCCCATCTACGAGGAGCTTCCCGGCTGGAAGGCCGACATCACCGGGTGCCGCCGTTTCGATGAGCTGCCCAAGGAGGCGCGCGACTACATCGGCTACATCGAGGATCTGGCCGAGGTCCCGGTCGCGATGATCGCCGTCGGCCCGAGCCGCGAGCAGACCATCGTGCGCCGCTGGGAGTCGCGACCTTAAGAGCGTGTGGCGCCGGGCGGGGAGGTCCGGCGCTCAGACAGTCCTCGGCGGGGGCCCGCGGCGGCTCGGACGCGGTGCGTCCTCACCGCCTTCCCCGCCTGCGGAACTCGCGGCGGACCTCCCCGCCCGGCATCCAAGTTCGATTCCGGTCAGGCTGTGGTTGGGCGCGCGTGGTGTGCTTGGTGGCGGCCAGACTCGCGATCCTCTGGGGACTCTCATGCTCATGGACGACCTGCGCGAGGCGCTGCACTCGCGCCACTACAGCCGTCGCACCGAGCAGGCGTACTGCCTGTGGGCCCGCCGTTACTTGCGCTTCCACGACATGCGCCATCCGGCCGACATGGGCGAGCGGGAGATCAATGAGTTCCTCACATACCTTGCCGTCGGGCGGCATGTGAGCTCGTCCACGCAGACCCAGGCGCTTTCGGCGCTGCTCTTCTTGTACCGGCATATGTTGGGGCGTGAGGTCGGCGACCTCGGCGGTGTCATCCGCGCCCACTCGACGCTCATGCAGCGGTCGTTCAGGGAGGCGGTACGCCGCGCCGGGATACCGAAGCAGGTCGGCTGTCACACGCTGCGCCACTCGTTCGCCACCCACCTGCTCGAGGTGGGCTACGACATCCGCACCATCCAGGAGCTGCTCGGCCACAAGAGCGTGACCACGACGATGATCTACACCCACGTGCTCAACCGGGGCGGGCGTGGGGTCCGGAGTCCGATTGATGTGCGGTGAGAGATGCGGGGGCTTACGCAGACTGCGTACGCATCGGGTGGGGTGCGGGCGAGGGCGCGTAGTGACCGCTCACACAGACCAAGGCATACTGTGTGTGCAGGATTGCGGGGTCTCGATAATCACCGTTAGACACAACACGTTCGCTTCGGTATGGCACTCCCGCGGTACACTATCCTCAGGATCGGCATGCGACTGGATGAGGTGAATCCACGTGTCCGTCGATGAACTCATGCGTGAGGCGATGCGGCTTGATGCATCTGAGCGTGCCGCGATGGCGCATGAACTCCTGAGTAGCCTCGAGGCGCTCTCGGAGGCCGAGATCGAGCAGCTGTGGCTCGACGAGGCGGAGCGCCGCCGCACCGAGATCGAGGCCGGATCGGTCGAGACCATCTCGGCGGCTGACGCCATCGCTCAGGCTCGGGCCCGTCTGAAGTGACGCACACACTCCGTCTCCATGAGGTCGCGAACCGCGAGCTCGGTGACGCGGCGCAGTACTATGACGTTGAGAGCCCAGGCCTCGGGTCGGCATTCATCGACGAGGTCGAGACCGGGTTCGATCGGATCCTCCAGCATCCTCAGGTTGCACCAGAGACGCGTCCAGGCATCCGCAAGGTCGTTCTTGCGCGCTTCCCGTACTCGTTGATCTACGAAGTCTCTGACGAGGTCGTCTGGGTTCTCGCAATCGCCCACCAGCGCAAGCGCCCGTTCTACTGGGATCGTCGCCGGTAGGAGTGTGTGTCGAACAGGCGCATCAAGCTGACGCGCAGAAGGTAGAATCGACCTGTAAGCACGTGGCGCGCAGCTCATGCGCTACACCGTTAGACGGACGGAGACGCTCGATGAGCACCGATTATGTCGTTCGGCTGGCGGGCCCGGAGCATGTCGACCAGCTTCCCGACATCGAGCGTGCGGCAGCCACACGGTTCGGCGATTCGCTGCCCGAATCTGTGCTTTCTCATGTCAGCCCGGTGGATGATCTGGTGGCAGCGCAACGGGCGGGTCGGCTCTGGGTCGCTCTCGAAACGGCGGGTACCCCTGTCGGATTCGCCGTTGCCAGCATCTGGGGACGGCGCGCTCACCTCGATGAGCTTGATGTGTTACCTGAGCACGGCCGCCAGGGGATAGGCTCGGCGCTCGTCGAAGCTGTCGAGGGCTACGCACTCGCCAGCGGCTGCGTGGAGCTCACCCTGACCACTTTCCGCGATGTCCCGTGGAATGCGCCCTTCTATGCTCGCGTTGGCTTCAAGGTGATACCGGAGCAGGAACTCGATGCGGAACTCGCTCGACGGTTGTCAGATGAGGCGGCGCTGGGTCTGGAACGTTCTAGCCGGGTGGCGATGCGCAAGCCGCTGAGCCGTCTAACAAGCGGATCAAGCTGACGGCCACGAGGTGTACGCTACGAAGAGAGGCGGATCGGCCGCCGCTGATGCGCAACACGTTCGGCGTTTCCCAGCCGGGTCTCGCGGTTAGTCCTACCGATTAGTGGGTGCTATAATCGGCACCAATAAGCCGGTTCTCTTTGGAGGTCGCCATGTGCCCCGCCATCAAGTTCTCGCAAGACGTCGTTCCGCTCGGCGATCTCAAGGTCAATCCCGGGAAAGTGGTTCGCCATGCAGATGAGACCGGTCGGCCAGTGCTGCTCACGAGCCACGGCCGCGGCGTCGCGGTCATGCAGGGCCTCTCTGAGTTCGAGGCCGCTCAGGAGGAGCGCGAGTTCATGCGCGCCGTCGTCGCAGGCCTTGCGGACCTGGAGGCGGGCCGCGAGCTATCGCTGGAAGACGTCAAGCTTCGGCTCGGGCTCGAGTAGATGGTGTCTGCACGCGTCACGTTCGCGGAGTCCGCGCTGCTTGATCTTGAGGGTGTGCTCGACTGGTACGTCTCGCAAGAGGCGTCTGATGTCGGGCGGCGCCTGGTCGGCGAAGTCGTGGCGTCAGTGGAGCAACTTGCATCCTTCCCGGAGAGTGGCCGGATTGTCCCTGAGTTCGAAACGCCGCAGTTGCGCGAGATCATTCACCCGCCATTCCGGATCATCTACCGGCTCGACGGCGAGCGCGTCCGTGTCGTGCGCGTCTGGCGCTCTGAGCGGCTGATGCAGGAGCCGTAGGGCGGAACGCCTAACAAGCGCAACAGCTGACGTGCGCAAGGCAGAATCGACCTGTAAGCTGCTGGCGCGCAGCCCATGCGCCACAACGTTGGCTGGAGCAATCGGCGCCGCAGGGAGGAGGCGTATGAATGCTTCGTACCTGGCGGGAGACGAGTGCCCAGCAAGCGCATCAAGCTGACGCGCACCAGGTCGTCGTATCCTGAAAGCGCCCGACACACAACTCGTTCGCTACACGTTAGCACCGTCAGAACCCGATTGCTCACACGCTCGGAGCATGTGGGGGCATGGGCCTGGTCTGTATCCGGGCGATCAGAACGGAGCCTTGGCGGGATCGTAGTACCAGGTCTCCCTTTCGATCTCGCCCTTCGACACTTCCAGTGATGTGACGCCGTCGACTTGCGTGACTCTGTCGAGGCCTGGGCGCATCCCGTCTGCGGTCCAGAAGACCAGCGCCCAGCCGTCACCCACAAGCGTCCGCTCGATAGTGAGATCGAAGTCGGGTGTCGCCAAGAGCGCGTTCAGTGCACTTTCGATCTCGCCGGTTCCTCGGTACGTCCTGTCAGTGGCCGCATCGCGCAGTACTGCATCGGGAGCGTAAAGAGGAATGAGGACCGGCACATCCTTGGTCGTGTCGAGCCCCTCATACGCCTCGGCGTAGGACTCGATGACAGCGGCTACGGCCCGCTCGCCACGATCAGCGAACCACATCCCGGCGACGAACGCCACGCCTAGAGCCAGCACGACCGCCAGTAGCGCGAACAGCCATCTTCTGCCGTGAGACTTGCGTGCTCGGTCATCCATCCGTCTTGGCCCTCCGTGAAAACCCTCATACAGGACTGTTCCCGCTCATAGCTCTAGACAAAACACTCAGCACGGGTGCCCTTGAACAGGGGGCACCCACAGCCTGGCGGAGGTGCCAGCCCGTGCATCGACCTCGGCTCGCCGCGGCGGCAAGCTGTTGCGGCACAGCTCATGCGCCACAACGTTAGAGCGAATGGAGGCCGACGGATGCACGTTGATGTCCGCCGCGCCCGCGCCCATGAGGCGCCAGCGCTCACTCGTCTCGCCAGGCGGTCGAAAGCGCACTGGGGCTACCCCGATGAGCTCCTGCGTATGTGGGACCGCGACCTGTGTGTATCAGCAGATTTCATCGCCACAAGTCCGGTATGCTGTGCCACCTGCTACGACCAGGTCGTCGGCTTCTACGGCTTGGTGTGCCAGGACGGTCGTGTCGAGCTGGAGCACCTCTGGGTCGTGCCCGAGTGGATCGGAAGGGGAGTGGGGCGCGTGCTACTCGAACACGCCCTCTCCGAGGTACGCGCTATAGGGTCTGACACTCTCGTCGTAGTGTCCGACCCTCACGCACGAGGCTTTTACGAGCACTTCGGAGCGGAGCTGATGGGTGAGCACGAGTCAGTACCTGCAGGACGGGCACTGCCGGTTCTTTCAATACCCGTGCACTAGGCCGCCGTGGCGACCGCTGCACGTGTCGCCCTGGAGTCCGGTACTCCTGTCAGGCCGGCAGATTGCGGGCTGGAAGCGTGTCCGTGCATCAAGATTGTCCCTTGCACGGGTCGTGTCACCTCTGCGTGACGTACCACGCGGGAAAGGCCCAGGGCGCCCGAGCGTGAGAGGGCACGCCACCGGCGGCGGCCCACGAGTAGAAATCTCACCAGTGGGTACTAGAAATAGCAGGAAGCTGCTCTCTCGCACCCGATAGGGTTGATCGCAGGGAGCAGGAGCGAAGCAAGGCCCGCGGGTGGGTTCGGGCCAGTGTGCTTCCGGGTGGCGGGTCGCGACTCTTCGTGAGGCGCGTACCGACCGCCGATTGCAAATGGGTTGGCAGACAAGCAGCGCCTCTTGCGAGCAGTGCCAACCGTATCGCTGCGAGTCTGCGAGTGACCATTGACCGTGAAAGGGGGTCAGTGCGCCATGCAGGATTCGCTTCCGTTGGACTTCACGTTCTGGATGTTGGCGCTGCTTCCGATCGTCGTACTGCTCATATTGTTGGTCGGGTTCCGCTGGAAGGCGCCCGAGGCGGGACCGATCGGTATGTTCGTCGCCGGACTGGTCGCCTACCTAGCCTATCAAGCTCCATGGGAGACTCTCGCGGTCGCCGGCGCAAAAGGAGTCTGGGACGCCGTCTTCATCCTCTACGTCGTATGGCCGGCTCTGTTGCTCTACCGGGTGACCGACCGTGCCGGCGCTTTCGAGGCCCTGCGTCAGGGCATTCAGAAGTTCAGCAGCAACGAGCTGTTCCTGGTGCTCGCCTTCGGCTGGGTGTTCGCCTCGTTCTTGCAGGGGATCGCGGGCTTCGGAACTCCCATCGCCGTCGTAGCACCGTTGCTGATCGCAATAGGCGTGCGCCCACTCTATGCAGTAGCTATCCCGTTGATAGGCCACGCCTGGGCCAACATGTTCGGTACGCTTGCTGTGGGCTGGCTCGCGACCATCTCGGTGATCGACATAGGTGACCTGACCGAGACCGCGTTCCAGACGGCGGCACTTCTATGGGTGCCGAATCTGTTGGCGGGTCTTACAATCGCATGGTTGTTCGGCCGCATGCCCGCTCTCAAGGTCGCCTGGCCCATGATCCTCATCATCACGATCATCCACGGCGGCGGTCAGCTTGTGCTGACGTTGTGGGACCCCGTCCTCTCGAACTTCCTCGCCGCGACGGCCGCCATGGTAGTCCTCTATCCGCTCTCAAGATGGGAGCGATACTCCGAGCGGGCCGAAGAGATAGAAGAGCGTCCGGTGATGAGCGATCGGGATGCCGAGCAGCAGGACGAGGAAGAAGAGGCAGAGCCCGTCATGGGCCTCGGCATGGCCTTCTTCCCCTATCTCGTTCTCACCGCAGCCACGGTGCTGGCACTGGTCATCGGACCGGTAGAGCAGGCCTTGGCGGAGTTCGAGATAGGACTACCTTTCCCCGCAGTGGAGACCGGTTATGGAGTGACCAGCGAGGCCGAGGAGCCGTACTCGCCTTTCGCGCCACTCACGCATCCCGGCACGTTCCTCCTGCTATCGGCTCTTGCGGCGGGACTCGTGTATCGCACTCAGGGCTACTACAAGACGTGGGAAGAGCGCGAGGAGGAGACGGAAGGCATCTGGAGCGGACTGATCGACAGTGCTGTTCCGGCTTCCGTCGCGGTCGTTGCATTCCTCGTGATGAGTACGGTCATGGGGCATTCAGGGCAGACCGAGGTTCTTGCGCTCGGGATAGCGGAAGTGGCACCGCCGCCGGCCTTCGCCTTCGCATCGAACTGGATCGGCGTGCTCGGCGCATTCATGACATCGAGCAACACCGCATCGAACATCTTGTTCGCACCCTTGCAGCAAGAGACGGTGTCCGCGCTTGAGGGTCTGTCCGAGGCTACGATCATCGGTGCGCAGAGCACGGGTGGAGCCATCGGGAACGCGATAGCGCCGGCAAACGTTGTGCTCGGCACCGGGACGGCCGGAATCGTGGGCCGGGAAGGCGAAGTCTTGCGCAAGACGCTCCCGTGGGCTGCAGCGGTAGCGGTGCTTGTCGGAGGTCTGACCATTGTGATGAACACCATGACCTTCACCGGGTGAGGAGGCATCATGAGCAAGATGTGGGTCAACGGTATCGCGCTGGTACTTCTCATCGCCTCGCTGCCGCTCATCAGCATCGGGGCCACTCAGGACAACCCCGCTCTCTGGTGGGCCGGTTTGGGCCTGCTCGTTGTCGCCGGTGCGGCTATACCGGTGAGCAGATATGCGTTCAGCGACGACGCGGACGAGGACGACGATGAGGACAGCGAACAGGACAAGGCTTCGGCTGATGACGAGAGCGAGCAAGACGAGGATGAAGGCCGAAGCGACGACGAGGGCGAGCACCGGGACGCAGGGGACGAACGCCCACAACAAGGGACGGACGATCCCGCCGAACTCCGGGCTCGTGCGCATGAAGAACGGGCTGCGGCACATCGGGAACGGGCACGCGTTCACGAAGAGCTTGCCGCAGCTGACGAAGAGCAGGCCCATGCCCAGGAAAGGAGAACAGACGACACCAAGGAAGAGGAGGAGTCACGATGAGTCATCCGAACGGACCGAGAACCGGCCGACCACCGGTGTTGTCCGACCGAGGAATGATAGCCACATCGCACTACCTGGCAAGCGCGACGGGGCTGGACATGCTTCGCCGCGGAGGGAGCGCAGTCGACGCGGCGATTGCCGCGAACGCGGTCCTGTGTGTCGCTTATCCGCATATGGCGGGTCTGGGCGGTGACGGATTCTGGCTGATCCATGATCCCGCAGAGGGCGGCGTGAAGGCGCTGAACGCCAGCGGCCCGGCCGCCGGCCTGGCCACGCGTGAATACTATCGGGATAGAGGACACGAGGATCAGATACCGCAGCGAGGACCTCTGGCCGCTCTCACCGTGCCTGGTGCGGTGGACGGTTGGGGAGTCATGCACGAGCGGCACGGGCGCCTGGACTGGGATGTGTTGTTCCAGGATGCCATCCGCTACGCGCGTGAAGGGCTGGCCATGAGCCGCTCGCTGACCAACTGGACCTTCAAGGACATACCCGTCTTCGAGGAGATCGAGAGCTCGGCACGTGTCCACTTGCCTGACGGAAGGCCGCGGCGCGAAGGCGAACGGCTGGTTCAGTCCGACCTGGCAGACACCTTCGAGACGCTGGCACGGGACGGTGCACGACGCGGGTTCTACGAGGGCCACATGGCGCAGCGCATGTGCGAATCGCTCGAACAGGCAGACTCGCCGCTGCGACAGGAGGACTTCGCCGAGTTCCACGCGGAATGGGTCGAGCCGATCTCGACCGGATACCGTGGCTATACGGCGTACGAGTTCCCCCCTAACACCCAGGGCTTCGCCGCGCTGCAGATCCTCAACATCATCGAGGGCTTCGACGTGGTCTCCTGGGGCGACGGTACCGCTGACTACTACCACCACATGGCTGAAGCGGTGAAACTCGCATTCGCCGACAGGGACGCCTGGCTCACCGATCCGAAGTTCGTCGACATCCCGCTCGACCGGCTTCTCTCGAAGGAGTACGCGGAAGAGCGACGGGCCAAGATCGATCGGGAGCAGGCCATGGACATGGAGAGCGTGGAACCGGGGATCGCATTCGACGAGAGCGCCCGGACCGGCGACGGTGGAGGTGACACGTGCTATTTCTGCGCGGTCGATGAGGACGGACTTGCCGTCAGCGTGATCCAATCGATCTACCATGATTTCGGTAGCGCATTCATTGCCGGTGACACGGGGGTCTTGCTCCAGAACAGGGGTTCGTTCTTCAAGCTCGACGATGATCACCCCAATCGCCTCGAACCGGGTAAGCGGACGTTTCATACGCTCATCCCGGCCATGTTGTTCCGGGACGACAAGCCCTACCTCGTGTACGGGACCATGGGGGGCGAGGGGCAGCCGCAAACGCACGCGGCCCTGGTGACCCGGCTGGTCGACTTCGGCTACGACATCCAGCAGGCAATCGAAGCGCCTCGATGGCTCATGGGGCGGACGTGGGGTGCTGAGTCCCAGGACCTGTCCCTCGAAGGCCGCATCACCGATGAGGTCATTCGTGAGCTGGACCTGCGCGGTCAGCCCATCAAGATGCTCAATGACTGGAACGACAACATGGGTCACGCGCAGGCGATACGGCTGGACCCGGATCACGGATTCCTGGAAGGCGGGGCTGATCCGCGTGGTGACGGGGTAGCGCTCGGATACTAGTGAGGGAGGACCGCCATGCCGCAGGACACACAGCTGCCTGTCGATCTCGTCCACTGGCTGCTTGCCGTCGCGCCCCTTGTGGTCCTTCTCGTTCTTCTCGTCGGCCTGCGGTGGAAGGCGCCAGAGGCTGGACCGATCGGCCTGTTCGTAGCGGGCGGCATCGCACTCGTGGCGTTCCAGACGCCGTGGGATACCCTGGCTGTGGCCGGGGCGAAGGGCGTCTGGGACGCGCTCTTCATCTTGTACGTGATCTGGCCCGCGCTCTTCCTCTACCGGGTCGCGGACCGGGCCGGCGCCTTCGTCGCGCTGCGCGAGGGCATCGAGCGTTTCAGCAACAACGAGGTCTTCCTCGTCCTGGGATTCTCCTGGGTCTTCGCCTCCTTCCTTCAAGGGATAACCGGCTTCGGTGCCCCGATCGCGATCGTGGCACCGCTGCTGATAGCCATCGGCGTCAGACCGATTTATGCGGTGGTGCTCCCGCTCATCGGACATGCCTGGGCGAATCTCTTCGGCACGCTCGCAGTCGCCTGGCTGGCGACACTCACGGTCATAGATCTCGAGGACCAGGTCGCAACGGCGTTCCAGACAGCGACACTGTTGTGGATACCGAACCTCATGGCAGGCGTCGCGATCGCCTGGCTGTTCGGCCGCCGGGCCGCGGTCCTGCATGCCCTTCCGATGATCCTCATCATCAGCGGCATCCACGGAGGCGGCCAGCTGTTGCTGACCTTGTGGAACCCGGTCCTGGCCACCTTCCTCGTAGCGACTGTGGCGCTCGTCGCCTTGTACCCGCTGTCCAGATGGGAGCGGTACTCGGAGCCGGCCGAAAACATCCCGGACCGCCCCGCGATGGGCGAGTCGGTGGAAGAGGCCGAGCACGACAGAGAGGAGTTCGAGGCCGAAGAACCCGAGCCGGTCATGGGCCTCGCCATGGCGCTCATGCCCTACGTGGTGCTCACGGTCTTGACGGTCGGCGTGCTGACGATCGGACC
>SKKZ01000013.1 GCA_007123455.1 Coriobacteriia bacterium
AACCCGTCCGTTGTACTCGATCGCCTGGATCTTCTGGCCGGGCTTGAGCCCGAGGCTCTCCCGGATGCTCTTGGGAATGACCACCTGGTACTTGGGCGAGATCGTCACAGTCGTCATGACAGCCTCCTTGTCGATGACGCTATCGTACAACGCTAAGCGTATCGAACGCAATTTAGGGGTTCATGAAGCGGGCGTTCCTTCGGGTCAGCTCCCCGAACCTCAGCCGCGTTGGCCCATTCGCAAGGGAGACCATGCCATCAAGCCCGACGCCCTGGTGAGACCAATCACGCAGCGATGCGCAGCCTGAGACCGAGCGAGCGCACCACCTTCTAGATGCCACCGGACTCCGACGGTTCTGCGGGAATCTGCGCATCGTGCCATGTGCCGACCACCCAGATGACATCCCCTACTGGCTTGTAGAAGAAGCGGTACCTGTCGACCAGAACCTCCCGGAATCCGAGACCGGGGAACTCCGGGATGACGCGCCCCGACTCCGGGAACTCGATCAGGTTCGCAAGTACACTCGCCACACGGTCACGGAAATCGTGCGCGGCCGACGGACGCTCAGCCCTGATGTAGGAGAGCGCCGAGAGGAGCTGCGCCTGCGCAGGTCGGGTGAACTCGATCCTTCGGGTCACGGCTGACCTAGCAGGTCGTCTGCCGCCGCCATGACCTCCTCGAAGCTGACTCCGTTGCCCGCGGCGATATCCACCTCGCCCTGAGCGAGGATTCGCAGTATCTCGAGCTCGCGCTGCGTTCGCTCATAAGCGCCAGCGCTCACCAGCACTGCCGAAGCGCGACCGTGCTGCGTAATGAACACCGGGTCGCCTGAGGACGACGCCTGCTTGATGATCGCCGAGGCATCCTGGCGGAGTTCGCTGATTGGGACGATTGCGGGCATGGCACTCATGTGGTACCTCCTTCACTACCACGGATAATACCACCCACGCTATCCTTTGTGCATCTAAACATGAGTACACACTCTGCCTAAGACGCCTCACTGAGGACACCTGACCGCATCGCCATCGCAGCTCACTCGCTCAACTGCCCGCCCCATCGGCCCCTCAGCTCGCGTCAACCGCGACGCTCGTTCCTGTCAGACCCCTGTGATACGTTAGCCACATGACATCTGCCACCCCGGTGGCACGCGGGATTTGAAGAGCAGCTTGCAGCCGCGAAACCAACTGCTAAAGCGCCACGGGATACGCCCGTGGCACGTCTCTCTGAAAGGAGAACGCCATGGAGCGGCCCGACCAGCCACACGAGGGATCAGCAGCCGACATCTTCGTCTCCGGTTCTGCCAACGACTATCTTGTGACCGGACTCAGAGACCCCGATTCTGAGGTACGAGCACGGTTCGCCGAAGCCATAGGGCTCTTCCGGGCCTACCTGACACTGCCCTACCTGCTCGACGCAGTGGTCGCCGATCCTGATGTCCGCGTCCGCGATGCAGCCCGACGCGCTGCACGGGCTCTGATTCCCCCGGACGAAGCGCCCACTCCGAGTGTTGCGAGGCGCGCGAGCCAGCTGAGAAGTGCTCGGCCATCGGGAACGCCGTTGAAGGAGTCCGAAGCCGTCTTCGCGCTGTTCAACGAGTACGTTTCACAACGGATGAACCCCGGACGCGGGCCCACGGAGGCCGACCTCATCGCTCCGGTCACCAGGTGCATGGAATGGTGGGGCCACTATCCCGCAGACGACCTCGGCGAGATCGAACGGGCCGCCCTGGCGGCGGTAAAATCGATCAGCAGCTTCTTGAGGATTCCGGACAAGAGCGCGGGTGTGAAGTACCTGAGCTTCCAGGCAGCCAAGAACCGGGTCGAGGAGTATGAGGCGCTGATTGCCGGACGCGACGAGAAGGAGGCGTGAAGAACAGCGCCGTCCGCCATGGAGCACGTTGCAGCCCGTCACGGAAGCGGCACTATGGCCAACGTATGGTGCTTGAGCCGCGTACAAGCGGCTTCATGTCAGCCTGGCGCGTGCGTGAGTCGGCTGGAAGCACTTGTTGGATTCATCCCGCCCGGCGTTCGCGCCAGTAGTGTGGTCTTCGCCTCTGGTGCGCAACGGCGAGAATCAGGACGACATCACCATCGATCTCGTAGATCAGGTTGAAGGGGAATTTCGCGAGAACGAGCCTCCTGATGTCGGGGTCGATCTCCTCTGCCGCATGCGGATTCTCGAGGATGCGCTCATACCCGACCTCGAGCTGATCGAGAAACAGCGAGCCGAGTCCGGGACTCTCCGAATCGTAGTAGTCCGCCGCGTCGTTGAGTTCACGGTCGGCGTCCTCGTGAACATTCAGGATCACGGGGGCTACCGATTGGCGCGGGCGCGGGCCAGCGACTCGTGTGCCGAGAGGGTCTGCGCGTGTCCGGCTTTGACATCAGCGCTGCGGCGCTTGGCTTCAGCGATCCAGAGGCGCTCGACCTCAGCCTCGGACAAAGACTCAAGGCTGGAGAGCAACTCATGGGCAATCGAGGCGCGCGTCTCAGCATCGAGCGTCAGTGCTTCTCGCATGATCTCTTCAACCGTCATGATGATCACCTCAGTGAACCGAAGACTCGTATACGGCGATTGTACCCGCGCGCGCCGACATCGGGGGAGACGGAATGGATCTGACGACGAGTAAGCAGTCTGCGTAAGACGCCTCACTCAGGATGCCTGACCGCATCGCCATCGCAGCTCACTCGCTGAACTGCTGCCCCTGGCCCCCTTCG
>SKKZ01000231.1 GCA_007123455.1 Coriobacteriia bacterium
GGTACGTGTCGTCGGTGAGATCGGGATGCTTCTCGCCTTCCTCGTGACGGTCTGGTTCCTGTTCTCGGTCATCATGGCCCACATCCGGCGCCGCCAGCGCTGAGTGCCTCCGTCCGTCCCGGCTTCACCTGCCGAGCGCAAGCCGGCGTTCGAGCAGGCGGCTCACCTGGGAGACGAAGAACGTCATAGTGAAGTACATGAGCGCGACGACCGCGAAGATCTCGAACGCCCGAAACGTGCGGGAGTAGACCTGGTTCGCGACGTTCATCATCTCCGTGATCGCGAGAATCGACACGAGCGAAGACTCCTTGAGCAGGGCCGCGAAGGAGTTCATGAGCGGGGGCGTCGCCGTCCGTAGTGCCTGGGGCATCACGACCCAGGCAATCGTCTGCAGCCAACCGAACCCGAGCGCATGAGCAGCATCGTACTGTCCTCGGTGAATACCGGCGAGCGCGCCGCGCACGATTTCGGAGATGTACGCGCCGCCGTTGAGGCCCAGTCCGACGATCGCCGCCGTCCACGCATCCATGGTGATGCCGATCTGGGGCAGCCCGTAGTAGATGAAGAAGAGCTGGACGAGGAGGGGCGTACCCCGGAAGAACTCGACGTAGGCGGCGATCGGGAAGGCGAGTCGGCCACCGGCGCGCGAGCGGATGACTCCGGTCACCGTGCCGATGATGAGTGCGAGCACGAACGAGATCGCGCTGACGCGCAGGGTGACGCCGGCTGCGGCGAGAAGCTCGGGCGACCAGTTGGCGATGACGCGCCACTGCACGGTGTCCATCAGCACCCCTTCTCGTTGCGTGTGTGTCGCGGGAGCGTGGCGTCAGAGCGGGCAGCCGGTACCGGATGACCGCTCTGACGCCATGGAAGCGTGAGGATCACTCCAGAGAGAGCCACTTCTCCATCAGGCGGTCGTAGGTGCCGTCTGCCTGCATGTCGGCGAGATGGGTGTTGAACTCGTCGGCGAGCGATGTGGAGCCGTTCTTGAAGACCCCCACGAGACCGTCGGTGTCGAGCGGGTCGCCCGCGATCTCGTAGCTGGGGTCAGCGGCGTTCTGCTCGATAGCGAACGCGAGCCCTGCGAGGACCACGTCTATACGACCGGCCTTCAGGTCGTTCATTGCGTCCTGGGTGAGCTTGTAGCGCTTGAGTTCGCCAAGCTCGACGTCCTCGGCGATCTTCTCGGCCAGTGGTTCGGTATGGCTGCCGAGCTGGACTCCGACGACCTTGCCCTCGAGGTCCTCCTTGGTCTGGATGTCGGCGGGATTGCCCTTGAGGACCAACATGATCTCGGGCAGCTCGTAGTAGACGTCGGAAAACTCGACGTTGCCCTCGGCGGCCTCCTTCTTGGACATAGCCGAGACGATGGCGTCGAAGTCACCCTTCTCGAGTCCGCCGAGCAAGCCCTGCCACTCTGAGGTGACGAACTCGACCTCGACACCCATGCGCTGGGCCATCTCGGTCATCATGTCGACGTCGAAGCCTTCGAGTTCCTTGGTGTCCTCGTTGATCGACTCGAACGGCGCATAGAACGGTGCCAGGCCGATCACGATGATCCCACGGTCTTTGACGCCGGCCAGCGCGCCATCACCCGCCTCGGTACCCGGGTTGTCGGCCGAGGACTCTTCGGTGCCTGAGCACGCGCTCAGAGTGAGCAGGCCGACGAGCATCACGACGAGCACTATCCCGAACAGACCACGTTTGCGTACGTCCATCACTTCTCCTTCGCCGGGGTTTGCTGGTGCACTCACGAGGCGCCGGCTTCCGGGGCCGCACGCTCGTCGATGCCGATGAACGGGGGGCGTATGCCGGAGGCTTCGAGTCGCACTCTGAGCGCCTCGAAGAAGACTCCGGGCCCCGGAGTGTCGACCGCTTCCGGGAGCGTCCCGTCGGAAGCGGTCGCCTCGATCTCACCGCCGGTGTAGCCGATGCACGTACGGTCCACCCCGCAGCTGGGACTTCCGTCGACTCCGTAGACGCCGACGACCTCGCAGCCGTCCTCGGCGAGTGCGACGATCGTGTCGACGACGGGCTGCAGGAGCGATGCGCAGTGGCGGCGGTATGCGGGCGTATCGTACTGTTCGCGCGTCATCCCCCATCGGTTCATGCCGAGAAAGGTGATCTCGGGGCAGGGGAGCTGCACGATGCCGACGCATGCCGAGGACAGGTCGCTCAGGAGGTCGGCGCGTGTGCCCGGGTAGTAGGCGAGCCCGTGGACCTTCGTGTTCACGTTGAGGTGGCAGTGGGCGAGAACGGCGATGCGTCGTGCTCGTGCCGGCATGAGAGGCTCCTGTGGTCGTGAAAATTAAGTATGAATGATACAGAGAATATCAAGTACTTATAACAGAGGCAATCGATGTCCGGCCCCGGGATCGAGCTTCGGGTAGAATCGGGGCACGGACCGGAGGAAGGGGAGTGCTCACGTGGCGAAGGATCGTCTGGCGAGCGTGCTCGAGCGCTGGGAGGCCGTTATCGGCCTGGAGATCCACACCGAGCTCACCACATTGAAGACGAAGATGTTCTGCGGCTGTCCGGTGGAGTTCGGCGGGGAGCCGAACACGCGGGTATGCCCGGTCTGCCTCGGCATGCCCGGCGCGCTGCCCGTACCCAACCAGGCCGCGATCGAGGCCACGGTACTGGCCGGACTGGCCACCGGATGTACCATCGCCGAGTGGAGCCAGTTCCACCGCAAGAACTACTTCTATCCCGA
>SKKZ01000017.1 GCA_007123455.1 Coriobacteriia bacterium
AGCGTGAGCTCGAAGTCCTCCACGTGTGCGACACGGTTATGGCAGACCGTGCAGTGAATCTCGGCGTCCGAATGTACCGCATGGTCGATGATGATGCCCGGACTGGGCGTGACGTTGCGGTTCTCGAGGTTGTGGCATTGCGTGCACTGCTCGGATCCCATGTGCTTCTGGTCGAGTGCGAGATGGGAGCCCGGGTTGAGCGGCAGTTCGAATCTGTTCGTCGCCGTCAAGTAGAGCTCGCCGAGTGCCTCGGCCTTGTGAAGCAGAAACGTGATCGGGTCGGCATTTACGGGCATGTGACACGCCATGCACGAAACGTTGGAGTGCGAAGACCTGTCGTACGCGATAATCGTGTCGTCCTGCACCTTGTGGCAAGCCTCAGCGCAGAACCAGTATGTCGATGTCACCCCCAAAGCGATTACGACGAACGCGGCCAACCCCAGGACCAAAGTACCGGTCCAGATGATGTACCGCGGCCGACGGACCGGGTCTTTGAACCCGGCCAGGGAGATCTTGGCCATAGACACCTCTCCTCGCTCAGCCGACAGACTGCACACGTGAATCCATGCACATGCTTTGTGTACATGTCCACGATAGCCAAACCCGCCCTGCTACTCAACAGAAAACATGCAGTTCGCCAGGACGGCCACACGTAGGCTTCTTCCATGTGTTTCGACGAAGCGAGGGACCTTCCTGCCCGACCCGCCTCACTCGTCGCCGAGAAGCAGTATCACAGAGACCTCGACCGGTGCACCCTTAGGGAGCTCTGCCACGCCGACCGCCTCCCGGGCGTGTCTGCCCGACGAACCGAAGGCGGCGATCAGGACGCCACTGGCGCCGTCGACCACACCGGGCTGCGCGGTGAAACCGGGGGCGGACGCTACGTAACCGGTAAGCTTGATGACGGACGTCACCTCGTCGAGTTCGCAGAGGGTAGAGGCCGCCGCCAATGCATTGAGCGCCGCGATTCGCGCGCACTCCACGGCGGTTTCGAACGACACCGACTCCCCCACTCGGCCGCTCGACAGCAGCGCGCCATCCCGCAACGGCAATTGTCCCGAGGTGAACACCAGCCCGCCCGCACGTACCGCGGGCACGTAGTCACCGAGCGCCGTTGGTGGCTCGGGAAGGCTGAGACCTGCAGCTATGAGACGTTCTGAGACCGTGGCCACGGTGGTTCCTCCGTCCGGCGTCAGCTCCATCCGTGCGGGCGACGCGCCCGCGTACCTCGAATCGTAGCAGTCCCGTACTGCAGCTAGCGGTTTGCACGAAATATACCCTGTGGGGTATAATTACCAATGAGTGCAGAGTCCTGCCATGCGGGACCCGGGTTTCTCGCGTTGGGGTAACGGGGTACACTGCGCTCGAAGAGCGGTGCACCGGCTGCGGGAGATATGCGACCGTGTGTGCGCCGGACGTGCCGTTGCTCCATCATAGAGGAGAGTAGCCATGAGCGAGAGTGTCATAACCATACAGGTGTTCGACCTGCCCTCACAGACCGCATGCTTCAGCGGGGGTTGAGGTCCTTCCTGGTCTCCGGAGGAGATCACAGCTCTCGTGCGCGCAGAGATGGAACGCCGCTTCGCCGATGCCGCGCAGATCATCTACCACGACGTACAGGACGAGTCCGTCCGCACCGAGTACGCGTCTGTCGTCAACGAGATCGAGACCCGCGGTCTGCTCTACCCGGTGACGGTCATCGACGGCGCCCCCGTCTACGACGGTGCCGTGTCATATCCGGGCATCCTGCGTGCGATTCAGGAGCGCCTGGAGCGCACGTCTGCGTAGCGGTGGTGCCTAGCGCGTCACGCGGTCGAGGAACATGCCCATCAGCCCTTTGGACATGAACTGGTCCCACGCGCTCGCATGACCTGCCGGCGGGAGCGTACGATCGTAAGCGCGCCTGAGTGCCGGGTCCCGCAGTACCCGGTACGATTCGTTGATCCGCTGCATCTGTCTCGTCGCCCGCCTCTGATCGCGCTCGCTAGCACGATCGGGATGGTGTTTGAGGCTCAGCGCCCGGTATGCCTTCTCGATGACCTCCGGATCGGCATCGCGCGTGACCTGGAGTCTCTGATAGTGATCCACTCGGCGCTCCCGGCGGGCGAACGGACGGACAGGCGGCAAGCGCCCTCATGGTACCACGCGGGCGCCGAGGCAACCCGGCGAAGTGCCGCTTCTCGATCACGAAAGCCCTGCTAGATGGCGACCGGAGGCTCCTCGATACCCCGCGCCCTCATCTCGGAGAGCACCACCGCGACGAGCACCGCCGCCGCCCCGGCAAGTTGCAGTGGCGACAACCGGTCACCGAGTACGATCGCCGCGAGTGCGATGGTGAACAGGGGCTCGAGGGTGGACAGGAGCGACGCCTGTGCCGTTCCGATCCGGGAGAGGGCCCGCAGGTACAGCAGTATCGCAGCGAACGTCGGCACCATCACGATAGCGGCGAGCAGTGCCCAGTTCTGCCAATCCCATCCTGCCGGCGCGAGCTGTGCCCCGCTTGCAAGTGCCACTGCCGTGACGAACGCAGCAGTCAGGCCGAACATGTACGTCATGAGAGTCGTCCGTGAGCGACCGGGCATCCACCGATGGGACAGCAGCGTGAAGCTCGTGTAGCCGACTGCCGCACCCAGACCCAGGATCACGCCGAGCGGATGGGTCCCGCCGGACGCCGAGAACGGATCGACGACGAGTGCGCATCCCGCGAAGGC
>SKKZ01000115.1 GCA_007123455.1 Coriobacteriia bacterium
ACCTCTATCGCGCGGGTGTACCCCCCGAGCCGTGTCGAGCAGGATGTGAAGTGCCCGGGCCCGTGTGCCACCGCCATGCATCGCCGACGATTGCACGCAGATCGCCGGATGTCGGCTTCCATCCAAGGTCGCGCTCGGCTTGCTCGGAACTGGCAACCAACACGGCAGGATCGCCCTCGCGACGCGGCCCCACCTTCACCTCGACCTCATGTCCGGTGACCTCGGCACAGGTGCGCACCACCTCTAGATTCGAGTACCCGCGCCCGTTACCGAGGTTGAAGACAGCACCCGGGCCTCCCTCGCCCAGACGCTCGAGCGCAAGACGGTGCGCCTCGGCGAGATCGCAGACGTGGATGTAGTCACGAACGCACGTACCATCCGGCGTCGGGTAGTCGCCTCCGAAGACCTCGAACTCCGACTGGCCTGATCTTAGCGCCATCAGGAGTCTCGGGATGATGTGCGTCTCCGGCTCGTGAGCCTCGCCAAGCGTACCGTCCGGCAGCGCCCCGGCGACATTGAAGTAGCGCAATCGTACCGATCGCAGACCGTGCGCGGACGCGTGCCAGTCGAGCAACCGCTCAAACATGAGCTTGGTAGCCCCGTATACGTTGACGGGATGCGTCGGCGCATCCTCGGTGATCGGCACCTTCGACGGTTCACCGTAGACAGCGGCGGTGGATGAGAAGACGATCGAGTCGACGCCGTGGACACGCATGACCTCGAGCATCCGGGCCGGCTGGGCAACGTTTGCATCGAAGTACGCGCCGGGGTTCGTCTGCGACTCCGCAACCTCGATAAGCCCTGCAAGGTGCATCACTGCGTCGCAACCCGGGAGTGAGCGCTCCAACACCGAGGTGTCACCGATCTCGGCACACACGAACTCCGCACGCTGATCTACGGCCTCACGATGTCCGCGAACCAACGAGTCGACAACGATGACCTCGTGGCCGGCGTCAAGCAGGCGATGCGTGGTTATCGAGCCGATGTAGCCGGCACCACCGGTTACGAGAATCCTCATCCGCCTACCCTATCTCATTCGAGCGGCGATATGCCGCGCCTCAGCGCACGTACGACTCGTTGCGAAACCGCCTTGTCCCAGCGCTTCGGGGTAATCCATTTACGCGGTCCCTCCATCGCTTCGTGGACCGCGGATGCGATCGCCTCGGGAGTCGCACCTGCAAGCCGGTTCGCACCAGCCTCGAGCGTGGCGACTCGCTCGGTGCAGCGGCGCACCGTCACGCACGGTGTGCCGAGCATACAGGCCTCCTCCTGCACGCCGCCCGAGTCCGTGACGACCACTGCCGCATCCCGCACGATGGCAAGCATGTCACGGTAAGGAACGCCGTCAACGATGCGGACCGGATCGTCGACGTGGATGCCGTGTGCCGCGAGCAGATTCGACACACCGTGTGCATCCGGCATCAGGACCGGCATCCCCAATCCGCCCAAAGCATCGAAGATGGCCCGGCATCGGGTACGATCCTCCAAGTTATCGGGGCAGTGGAAGCTTGCAGCCACGTAACCCGATCGCGTAAGTCCGTAATCCGCCGCCGCATCCCGATCCCGCACTGACTCCGCATTCCTGATGACCGATTCGGCAAGAACGCTGCCGACGAGCACGACGCGATCGGAATCGACGCCCTCGGCGACCAGGTGTCCCATGCTCGCCTCGTCACAGGCAAGATGCAGGGCAGTCAAACGCGATACCAAGACCCGATTGACCTCCTCTGGCACGGATAGATCGCCGCAACGCAGTCCGGCTTCGAGGTGCGCGATCGGTATGCTCCGCTTCGCAGCTGCGATCGCAAGAGCGAGGGTCGCATCGTGATCCCCAACGGCAAGCACAGCATCCGGACGCTCGGCATCGAGCAACTGCTCGAGAGCGATCAGGGATGCGCTTGTCTGAGCGGCAGAAGTGCCCTCGGCAATGTCCAGGAACCACTCGGGCGTGGGGACAGTGACGCCCCACAACGACACCAGGCCGGGCTCATCGGTCGGCAATGCCCACTCGCGAGAGCCGGTGAACGCCACCTGCGCCGTGATGCCCGAGCGATCGAAGGTAGGAAGCAGGGGTGCGACCTTGATGAGGTTCGGACGCGCTCCTGCGAGAAGGATGATCCTCACGTGATCCGTTACCGTCCTTTGCCGCTCATCGGAGTGCCCTTGGCATATGAGTATCCCCAGAAGTGTCCCGGGTCTAGCGAGCTGGTGCCGTCATTCGTTCAGATACGCGATGATGCCGGTGGCCATACCTTCGGCTAGCTTATCCTGATAGTGCGGACTCGAGAGAAGCCGGTCTTCAACGGGGTTTGTCAGGAAGCCGCACTCGACGAGTACTGTCGGCACGGTCGACCAGTTGAATCCGGAGAGATCGTTCCGTTCGACTAGGCCCCGCGAGGAGCCTCCGGTGGACGCAACGACAGCGTCATGAATGAGCTCCGCAGCCCGGTGGCTCGGACCAGAGATCGGCTCCGTCCAGTCATTCTTCCCCGGATAGAGCATGCTGACCCCAGCCTGGGAAGTGTCCGTGCTGCCGTCCGCGTGGACCCGGATGAAGAGCTCCGCTTGTGCGTCGTTGGCAATCCCCGCTCGTTCGGAGTTCGAGATGTTGACGTCGTTGGTCATACGAGTCATAACCACCGTCACTCCCGCGGACTCGAGGCGGGCCTTGAGGTTCATCGATATCTGAAGGACGATCTCGTACTCGGGCATGCGGGTCACCACGCCGGTGGTCCCACCGGTCACCTTGGGCTTAGTACGGTCGGAACCGGGCCCTATGGGTTCGTGCGATGAGTCCCCGTGGGCCTGGTGTCCCGGATCGATGACCACGACGGCCCCGGTGTGCTCACGTTGAGTGCTGGTTCCGGGGACCGCGGCAACCGTCACTCGGACGACGTCACCGGCGTTGACAACTGTGCTTCCGACGGGTTCCTGGCGCTCGACGATTCGCGCGTCACCAACGGCATCAGCTACCAGTGAGGGATCTTCCTCGACCTGAAGTGTGACACCAGTGGCCTCGAGTAACACATGTGCTTCCGCAAGTGTCTTCCCGAGGAGATCAGGCACCTCGACCGCGATCGCGGTCTCGGATGATTCCTGACTCGCTGGTGCCGAGGACTGATCGGGCGGAGTAGTCCAGGCCGGGTCGGCCGCGCTGCCTTCCGCATCGGGAGCCGGCGTGAGATTCCCGAGCGTGAACGCTGCGATTGCCAGCACCGACATCGCGACGAGTAAGCCCACGGCGAGAAGCCGTGTCCGCGCCCGAAGCCGGACGGCCTCATTCACACGATCTCGTGTCGAACGTCTCATAGGCATGTGGTGGGCCCGGCAGGATTCGAACCTGCAACCAAGGGATTATGAGTCCCCTGCTCCACCATTGAGCTACGGGCCCTTACGCGTGCAAACTGCATCGACAGACTATAGCGCATTGTTGCGCCGTCCTCATCTCATGTGTATCATCTCCGAGGGTGTCGCACGCATGTGCGACGCTTTCGTTCCTCGGTAGCTCAATGGTAGAGCATCCGGCTGTTAACCGGAGGGTTGTAGGTTCGAGTCCTACCCGAGGAGCCAGAAACAATCCAGGCCGCCCAATCGGGCGGCCTGTGTGCTCCCAGGCCTGTCTTACCCGCAGGACCGACCCGATCGCGGAACGGATACTCCCGCGACCTACTCCAGGTAGTCCTTCAGCTTGCTACTGCGGGACGGATGACGCAGCTTGCACAGGGTCTTCGACTCGATCTGGCGAATGCGCTCGCGCGTAACGCCGAACTCACGACCGACCTCTTCAAGCGTGCGCGGGTGTCCGTCGGTCAGCCCGAAACGCAACTCAATGACCTTGCGCTCCCGCTCCGACAGCCCGTCTAGTACCTTGGACAGCTGCTCCTGGAGCATCGAGAAACTGGCTGCCTCGGGAGGCACGACCGCCTCGCCGTCCTCGATGAAGTCGCCAAGCTGGCTATCTTCTTCCTCACCGATGGGCGTCTCGAGGCTCACCGGCTCCTGGCTGATCTTGAGGATCTCCCGTACGCGATCGGCGGACATATTGTCCATCTTCTCACCGATCTCTTCGGGCGTCGGCTCGCGACCAAGCTCCTGCAAGAGACTGCGCTGGACGCGGATCAGCTTGTTGATCGTCTCGACCATGTGTACCGGGATACGGATGGTGCGGGCCTGATCAGCGATCGCACGTGTGATAGCCTGGCGGATCCACCAGGTAGCGTACGTCGAGAACTTGAAGCCTTTCGTGTAGTCGAACTTCTCCACGGCGCGGATGAGGCCCAGATTGCCTTCCTGGATGAGGTCGAGGAAGAGCATGCCGCGTCCCACATAACGCTTCGCTATCGAAACCACCAGTCGCAGGTTCGCCTCAACGAGCTGCTGCTTTGCCTCGAGGCCTACGGCCTCGATGCGGTTGAGGCGACGGCGCTCCGCACGATCGAGGGTGATTCCCGCTTCCTCGGCCTCCTCGAGTTTCGCGGTGGCTTCGAGGCCGGCCTCTATCTTCATCGCAAGATCGATCTCTTGCGCAGCGGTAAGGAGCGGCACCTTCCCTATCTCCTTGAGATACATCCGTACCGGATCACCGGTGAGGGGCGCCAGCGCTGTGTTGTCCGTCCGACGCTTCTTCTTCTTCGTCGCCTTCGCCGGCTTGGGAAGCGGTATCTCGATATGCTCCTTCTCCTCACGCGGAAGCTCGTCATCGACGTCGGAGTGGTCATCTCCGGATTTCGATGAATCACCCACAGGGGCCTCGGCAGGTTCGTCGAGGATCTCGATGCCCTCCTCACGGAAGAACGTGTAGATCCGCTCGTACTGGTCGTCAGAGAGCTCGATATCGCTGATCGCGCTCTGAATCTCCTCCTCGGTGAGGTTTCCCTTGGAAGAACCCATCTTCGCGAGAATCTTCACCTCGGAGAGCTCGAGTTCCGGTGGCCGTTTGACATCCTTTGCGACTGACCGACGCTTCTTCGAACTCGGCTTCTTCGCAGTCTCCTGCTCCACTGCCTCCTGCTTCACTCCGCTGACATCAGCTGATGCCTCCGCCGGCGAGCGTTTCTTGGAGGTCTTCGTTTCCGACTTCTCTACCACTACTGATCCCACACTTCCGCTTCTGATGGTACGGCTCCCTGTCGGAGCAGCGCATGTTCCGACTGCATAGCCGCGATCTCCTTGAACAATGTATCGGCCGCATCCGGGTCGCCTGCAGCTTCGAGCTTCTTCAGTTGTGCCTTCTTGTCCTTGATTAGACGTTCGAGTGCCAGTTCCTTGACCTTGGCCAGCGTCTGGCGGGCAACAGAGTGTACCTCCTCGGCCGGAGGTGCGTCTATGAGCAGACCGGTCAGGACGACAGCGGCACGATCATCGCTTCGTGAGACATGACGAAACAGATCATCGTCGACGGCGGTACCGGCTTCTACTACCTCGGCAAGCAACGTACGGGCCACCGGGTCGGCCAACAGCTCGGAATCAAGCAAAACCCGTGCCCCTGGACGTAGTGCGGGACTCGCAGCGACGAGACCGACGAGTGCACGCTCTGCACGTGCCGAGGCATCGAGCACTTCGGGTTCATCGCGCCTCGAATCACCCTTGTCCTCTGACTCCTCGTCCTCATCTCGCACGGTGACGGGTCGTGCCTTCTCGACCGCCCCACGCGCCGTCTCGAAGTCAACACGCAGACGGTCGGCCAAGTAGTTCGCGTAGTCGTGGCCGAGAATCGAGCCCTTCACGGGTGCGATGACTGCGGCAGCTTCAGCCAGGGCCTTTGCTCTTCCACCCGGTGTCGACAGGTCGTTGGCGGAGAGTCGACGCTCGATCGCGAAGCGAAGCAGCGGCTGAGCATCTGCGATGAGCGCATTCATCCCGCCGGCGCCGTGACGCTCCGCGTAGTCGGCCGGATCGAAACCCTCGGGAATCACCGCGACAAACAACTCGACGCGTGAGGATCCCGACTCCGGGGTGATGCTCGCGTCGATGAACTCCGTGGCGCGATCGGCGGCCCTCAGACCCGCCTCATCCCCGTCGAACAGGTAGACGATCTTGTTCGCGAACCGTCCGAGCAGGCGAACGTGGCGCCGTGTCAGCGCGGTGCCGAGCGTGGCCACGACGTTCTGCACGCCGCCTTCGTGGAGCGCTATGACATCCGTGTAGCCCTCCACCACAACAGCGGTCCCCGATGCGACCACCGTGGCTTTGGCCTGATCGATTCCGTAAAGATTGGCCGCCTTGTGGAATATCGGGGTCTCCGTCGAGTTCAGGTACTTGGGTTCACCCTGCCCGACCACGCGGCCCCCGAACGCGATCACACGCCCGTTGAGATCGCGGATGGGGAACATGACCCGACCGAAGAAGCGGTCCTTCAGCCGAGACGCACTGGAGGCGTCTCCTTCGAAGGGAGGCAGGGCCAGGTTGGCCTCGATGACCTCCTCGGAAGAGAACCCCCCGGCCCGGAGGTGCTTCACGAGCGCCCCACGGCCCGGTGCGTAACCGAGGGTGAACCTGCGGGCGACATCGATACCGAATCCCCGGTCAGCCAGGTAGCTACGTGCCTCGACAACCTCCGGTTCCCGGGAGCGGGTCAGGACCTGATGGTAATACTCCGCCGCCGCATCGCACGCATCCATGAGGCGTTCGCGTCGCCCTCGCGGCAACCCGCCTCCTTCTTCGTGTATCTCGATGCGCGCCCGGTCCGCCAGCAGACGGACCGCCTCCGGGAACTCCAGATGCTCGCGGCGCATGCTGAAGCCGAACACGTCTCCGCCCTCGCCGCAGCCGAAGCAGTGCCAGAGCTGTGTGGCCGGGTCCACCTTGAACGACGGGGTCTTCTCGCCGTGGAACGGACACAGGCCCCAGTAGAGGCGTCCCTTCTTCTTGAGAACGACGCTCTCTGAGATCAGGGGGACGATGTCGGTCGCGTCGCGCACACGCGCGATGTCATCCTCGGGAATGCGACCCACACGGCCTCCTTTCGTTTACAGAACGAACGTACCCCACAGGACGGTGTTCGAGCGCGTCCTTACGAAAGACGACGAGGCTCCCGGATGCGCGTGGGCACCCGGGAGCTCCCGGCGTCAGACCTCGTTCGGCAGAACCCTACCTGCCGAGGAAACCGCCGCCCAGCGATACGAACAGCGGGACGAATACCAGGCTCACGACGGTCATGAGCTTGATGAGGATGTTCATCGAGGGACCCGAGGTGTCCTTGAACGGATCGCCTACCGTGTCACCCACGACAGCGGCCTTGTGGGCTTCCGAGCCCTTGCCGCCGTGCTTGCCCCCTTCGATGTACTTCTTGGCGTTGTCCCATGCGCCCCCCGCATTCGCCATGAAGATGGCGAGCAGGAAGCCTGTCACGAGCGCACCCGCGAGCAGTCCTGTGAGCATATCGACGGAGACCATACCCACGATCAGGGGAGCGGCGACAGCGATAACGCCCGGCACGACCATCTCGCGCAAGGAGGCCTTGGTGGAGATGTCGACGCACGCTGCGTAGTCCGGTTTGCCTGTGCCCTCCATGATGCCGGGAATCTCCCGGAACTGACGGCGCACCTCTTCGATCATCGAGAAGGCGGCGCGACCCACTGCGTTCATAGTGAGCGCTCCGAACAGGAACGGCAGCATACCTCCGATGAAGAGCCCGACGATGACGTAGGGATTGTCCAGACCCATGTTCAGCGTGATGCCACCCGCCTCGAGCTGGGTGCGGAAAGCCACGAACAGTGCGAGTGCGGTGAGTCCTGCCGATCCGATGGCAAAGCCCTTGGCGATCGCAGCAGTAGTGTTGCCCACGCTGTCGAGCGAGTCGGTGATCTTGCGGATGGGTGCTCCCATCTCGGCCATCTCGGCGATACCGCCAGCGTTATCGGCAACCGGGCCATACGCATCCACGCCCACCGTGATGGCGATGATCGAAAGCATGCCCAGTGCGGCAAGACCGATGCCGTAGATGCCACCACCAACTGTGATACCGGCGATCTCGATGCCTTCGTAGGCTGCGTTACCGGACGCGAACGCCACAAGGATGCCGGCGCACACGACGAAGATCGGAGCGGCGGTCGACATCATGCCCGTTCCCAGACCGGCGATGATGTTTGTGGCGGTGCCGGTCTCAGACGCCTCGGCGATTCGCTGCGTGGGGCGGAAGTGGTCCGAACAGAAGTATTCGGTGATCTTGCCGATGGCGATACCGGCAACGAGACCGGCCAGGACCGCGGCGAAGAACCACATGCGGGACGGGTCCGAACCAGGCCGCGTCGACCAGTGCCAGAAGAGAAAGCCCATACCGCCGACCTGGAGCACCGCTGCGACATAGGTTCCCGTGTTGAGGGCGTTGTGCAGGTTGCCGCCCTCCTTCGCGCGGACCGCGAACAAGCCCACGATCGACGTCACGATGCCGAACGCAGCGATCAGCAGTGGCGCGGTGGCACCGTAGATGAAGTCGATCGAATCGAAGCCCTGGGTCAGCCCCCACAACGAGACGGCCAAGACTACCGGAGCGAGGATCGAGCCTACGAACGACTCGAATAGATCGGCGCCCATGCCGGCGACATCGCCGACATTGTCGCCGACATTGTCGGCGATGACCGCAGGGTTACGGGGATCGTCCTCGGGAATGCCAGCCTCGACCTTACCGACCAGGTCGGCGCCGACGTCAGCCGCCTTGGTGTAGATACCGCCCCCTACACGCGCAAAGAGCGCGATCGACGAGGCGCCCATCGCGAAACCGTTGACTACTTCAGGCTGCGGGCTGTCGCCGCCGTTCAGGATCAAGAAGATGATCCAGAGGCTCACGCCTCCCAGGCCGAACGAGGCGACGGTCAGGCCCATCGTGAGACCCGAACGGAACGCGACGTTAAGGGCCTTGTGAATTCCCTCCGTGGCAGCCTGTGCGGTACGTGCGTTCGCACGCGTGGCCACGAACATCCCGAAGTAACCTGCTCCGGCGGACAGAATCGCGCCGGTAAGGAATGCGACGGCCGTCAATGGCGGCATCGCAGGCACGATGACGATGGCGATCGCGACGACTATCGCAAAAACCACCAGTACTCGGTACTCACGCAGAAGGAATGCCAGCGCGCCCTCCTGAGTCGCCTTGGAGATCTCCTGCATCTTCTCGTTACCGGGATCCTGTTTGAGGACCCAAGACGCGAGATAGACAGCGACCGCGATGCCCAGCACCGCAGCGGCTGGCGCTACCCACGCTATCCAATCAGCCATGTACGTGCCTCTCCTTCCACGTTCTCAGTCAGTCTGTGGAAACGCTCCGGTGATTCTATGCCAAGCGACGAGGTGCGGCAACAGAACGGCAACGTCACAGCGTATCGCGGTCACACGCGCCACGATACCGGGACGAACAACCTCTCGAACGAGCGGATAGCGAACCTGTCAGTCATCCCGGCGATGTAGTCAGTGACAGTCTGGGGAAGATCGACTCGAGCGGCCTGCCGGTACTCTTCCGGCAAGTCTTCCGGATGGTCGAGAAAGTGATGGAACAGCGAGCGCACGACCCGGAACGCCTTGGGCTCCTCGGCCTTGGCCACCTCGCCGAGATAGACCTGCTCGTAGAGAAACGATCGCAGTTCCATCATCGCATCCCATACGGGTGCGGACATCCTAATCTCGTCAGCATCGACGGACGAGTGCACCATGTCGTTAACCATAGTGGTGATGCGAGCGCCGTGGTTGTGCCCGAGGACGTGGGTAGGTCCGTGCGGCAGATCTCCCTCGGTGAGTACTCCCCCACGCATGGCGTCGTCGATGTCGTGGTTGATGTAGGCGATGCGATCGGCCGTAGCGACGATCTGTCCTTCGAGTGTTGCGGCCCGCGCCGACCCGGTGTGACGTGCGATACCGTCACGGACCTCCCAGGTGAGGTTGAGTCCCTTGCCCTCGTACTCCAGGTGCTCGACGATGCGCAGGGATTGCCGGTTGTGCCGAAATCGGTCGGGCACGTTCGGAAAGCGGTCAGAGATCTCCTCGAAGCACTTGGTCAGCGCATCCTCACCGATGTGTCCGAAGGGAGTGTGGCCCAGGTCATGAGCGAGTGCGATTGCCTCGGTCAAGTCCTCGTTCAGCCGCAGAGCACGAGCGATGGAGCGAGCGATCTGGGCCACCTCGAGGGTATGTGTCAGCCGGGTACGGTAGTGGTCACCTTCGGGCGCAAGAAAGACCTGCGTCTTGTGGGATAGTCTGCGGAACGCCTTACAGTGGATGATGCGATCGCGATCCCGCTGGTAATCGGTTCGGTACTCGTCGGCAGGCAGCGGTCGCTCGCGTCCGCGCGTTTCAGCAGAGAGTGAAGCACGCGGCTGGAGCCGGGCTCGCTCCTGCGCCTCATAGTCCACACGGGTGACGATCGTCATGGGCCTCCCTCTAGGCCAGCAGTGCTACG